>MGNZ01000043.1:0-2997 GCA_001795235.1 Chloroflexi bacterium RBG_16_64_32
GCAGGGCCAGGTGTGCGAGCTGGACCTTATGCTCCGCGAGTACTACGACGCGCGAGGCTGGGAGAACGGCGTTGTGCCTGAGCGCAAGCTCAAGGAGCTGGAGATCATCTAGGGGCGTCGCTTGGGACTGGTACGACTGTACGCTACGCTGCGGCCGTGCGCCGACGGTGAAGGCGCCGTGGAGGTGCCGATGTCACCCGGCGACAAGATCGCCGAGGTGATCCGGGAGTTGGTGCGTCGCAAGCCGGGGCTCGAAGGCCACATCCTGGACGATGAGGGCGGCCTGCTCCCCTACGTCAACGTCTTCCTGAGCGGGCGCGACATCCGCTACCTCGACGGCCTGCAAACGCCCGTGGACGGCGAATCGGACATCTCGATCTTCCCACCCGTCGCGGGTGGATGATGGTGTCGGCGGCACCTTCGCGACGGTCTCGCCCGGCTTGCAGCCGCTTATCCGGTCGAGATAGACGGCGCCGCAGGAGCAGCGGGCGTAGGGTATAATCGAGCCCGGAGGTACGTAAAACTCATGCACGAGACAAGACTGGCCGTGGAAGAGCTTCAGCAGCGCATCCAGCACGTCCTCCACCGTCTTTGACATCCCCAAACTGGAACTAGAGATCGAGCAACTGGAGCGGGAGTCCGCCCGGTCTGGCTTCTGGGACGACCCCAGCGGAGCGCAGAAGGTGATGCGCCACCTGTCCGAATTGCGGGAGCAGGTGGAGGTGTGGCGCGGCGTGGAGACCAAGGCTCGCGAGACGGTCGAGCTTCTAGACCTGGCCGAGGCGGAAGGCGATGAAGCGCTGGCCGCCGACGTTGTCGCCGACATCGACAAACTGGCCGGTAATGTGGAGGGCATGGAGCTGGCGCTGGCTCTCTCCGGCGAGTACGATCGCAGGAACGCCATCCTGGCTATCCACGCCGGCGCCGGCGGCACCGACTCCCAGGACTGGACGGAGATGCTCCTGCGCATGTATCTGCGCTGGGCCGAGAAGCGGGACTACAGCACCACCATTCTGGATATGACATCGGGCGAGGAGGCCGGTATCAAGAGCGTGACCGTGGAGGTGACCGGCCGCAACGCCAGCGGCTACCTGCGCGCCGAGCGCGGGGTGCACCGTCTGGTGCGCCTATCCCCCTTCGACGCCGCTCACGCCCGCCACACGTCGTTCGCGCTCGTGGAGGTGATGCCGGAGGTGGAGAGCGCCTCCGAGGTCAACCTCAACCCCGACGACCTGCGCATCGACGTGTTTCGCGCCTCCAGCAAGGGCGGACAAAACGTCCAGAAGAACGCCACCGCCGTGCGCATCACTCACCTTCCCACCGGCATCACCGTCTCCTGCCAGAACGAGCGCTCTCAGCGCCGCAACAAGGAAAGCGCCCTCAAGGTCCTGGAGGCGCGCCTTCTGGTGCGGCAGCTTGCGGAGGAGGCAAAGGAGAAGGCCCGGTTGAAGGGGGAGCACGTCTCCGCCGCCTGGGGCAACCAGATCCGCTCCTACGTACTCCATCCGTACAAGATGGTGAAGGACCACCGGACGGGCTATGAGACAAGCGATGCTGAGAGCGTCCTCGATGGGGAGCTCGATCCCCTGTTGAGCGCCTACCAGAAGGCGACGCTGGGGGACTAGCTTGCGCCAACTCCTCTGGCTGGCGCTCCTGGTCGCGGGAACGGCCTGCGGCGTAGCCCTGGCGCTCTCGCCGCGGCCCCTGTCGGCGCAGGGGCTCAGCGTGACCGACGAAGGCGCGGAGAACCACTTCCCCGATGGGATGGAGTTCCGCGTCTCGGCCGCGAGCGACGATGCGATCGAGGAGGTGCGCCTCCGCTACACGGTGTTGCCGGACGGCACCACCGCCAGCGGCGTCCCTGACTTCCAGACCGGCAGCTCCATCTCCACGGTCTTCACCCTCTCCGGCAACGAGCCGCCGCGCATCTATCTGCCGCCGGGCACACGCATCGACTACCACTGGGAGGTGGAGGACGCCGCCGGCAACACGGCCACCACGCCGGAGAAGAGCATCGTTTACGAGGACGTGCGATTCGACTGGACGACGCTGGAAGCGGACGGCGTCATCATCCACTACTACTCGGGCAGCGAGGACGACGCCCAGGCCATGCTGGACGAGGCTCAGGTCGCCATCGCCCAGATGTCCGGCCTGCTGGCCGCAACGGTGGAGTTCCCGGTCAACGTCCGCATCTACGCCTCGACTGACGACATGCGGCCGGCCCTGCAACGCCGGAGCGAGTCGTACGAGTCGCAGATTATCACGGCGGGCGTCCGCGTCTCCTCCGACACGGTGCTGGTCCTGGGCAACGTGTCGTTCTCGACGCTGCGCCACGAGCTGGCCCACGTGGTCACGGCCATCGCCGGCGAAGGCCCCTTCGGCGACCTGCCCGCGTGGCTGGACGAGGGCGCCGCCGTATACGCTCAGGGAGATCCCGAGGGGTTCGGGGGCGCCCTGGAGCGCGCCATCGACCGCGGAAACGTGCTGTCCGTTCGCTCCATCACCTCCTATCAGGGCGACCCCGACAAGGTGGACCTCTTCTACGGCCAGTCGTGGAGCCTGGTGTCCTTCCTCGTCGATACCTACGGGGAGGAGAAGTTCGCGCGGCTGTTCGCGGAGATCAAGGGCGGCAAGACCACGGACGCCGCCCTGGAGGCGGTCTACGGGTTCGATCAGGACGGCCTGGACAACGAATGGCGGGCCAGCGTGGGGCTGCCGCCCCGCGAGGATACGGCGCAGGATGACGAGGAAGCGGTGCCCACGTTCCCGCCCTCGGACGGCGGGTCCGACGGCGCTCCTGCGGCGGCAGAGGACGGCGGGGGCACGTCCGCCGGCGTCATCATCGGCCTCGCCCTGGCGGTACTGGCGGTTGCCGCCGCCATCGCCCTCGCGACCGTCGTGCTGGCGCGGCGGCTACGCCCGTAGGGCTCCCGCTACGGCAGGATCAGCCCGCTGCCGGGCCCAGCGGCGGGCTCGCCGGAATGAGGCCGCTCTCTG
>MGNZ01000043.1:3003-8168 GCA_001795235.1 Chloroflexi bacterium RBG_16_64_32
GGCGGCGCCCACGCCGTACTCGGCCCCCTCACCCCCGACGGCTGAGCGGCGGGAGACTGCGCCGCCTTCAGCACCTGCTCCACGAGCGCCTTTTCCGGTACCGCGCCTGGGACGGCGATGCGGTCTTCGATGATCGTCATGGGGACCGCGGTGACGTCATAGCGCTGGGCCAGTTCGGGAAACTCCGTGACCTCGATCACCTCCGCCTTCACGTGGGGGTTGATCAGCGTCAACTGGAATGCGGCGCGCGCCATCCCCGGGCTGTACGGGCAAGTAGGGGTGATGAATACCCTGACCCGGATGTCCTGTTTCAGTTTGCGCAGCGACTTCACCGACTCCTGCGCGAAGAGGACCTGGCCCCGCGACACGTCCACTATCGTGTCCAGGAAGCTCGGGAACTCCGTGCCGCCGGGCATGCCGTAGAACTTGAACCGCGCCGCGTGCCTGCCGCGGAGGACGATGCCGGGGACGCGCTCGACGCCGAACGTGGCCGCCTCATCGCGTTCGTCCTCGAAGACATGAAGCCGAAGGCTTAGCAGATCGCTGAGTGCGGCCACCTCCCGGAGCATGTCCTGCGTGGGCTTGCAGGAGGCGCACGGCTCGCGTCCCGGGACGACGATGCCCAGCTCCTTCTGGGTGAAGAAGTCAATCTTCACCGGGCCCAGCAGCTCCTGGGCGAACTTCATGCGGATCGCTTCCTGGTCTCTGAGAGGGATCATCTACTTTGGTTGCCGGAGCGGCCTATCCGTAGCCACACAAGGGCGAGGCGCTGGATGGCCGTGACGCTTGCCGCCACAGCGAGGATCCACAGCGCGACGGTCACCTGGTCGATTATAAGCCCGATGGATAGCAGGACCACCCGCTCGGCCCGCGCGAACAGCCCCTCGCGCAGGGGCACGTCCACGATCTCGGCTCGGGCGCGGGTGTAGCTCACCAGGAAGGAGGCGGCCAGGGCGATGAAGACTAGCAGCTCCTCCTGGCGCCCCCCGCGATCGCTGAAGTAGAAGAGGAGCCCGAACAGCAGCGCCGCCTCGGAGACGCGGTCCATCACGGCGTCGAACACGGAGCCGAAGCGCGTAGCCTTGCCGGTGGCGCGGGCCAGTGCGCCGTCCAGGAAGTCGAGCGCGCCGGCGGCCAGCATCACGATGCCGGCGGGCAGGAAATCGCCCCGCGCGGCGAGCGCGGCAGCGCCCGCGTTTCCCAGGACGCCCGCGATGGTGAGCATGTTGGGAGTGACCCCTACCTTCGCGAGAAAGCCGACGATGGGGTCGGTGAGCCAGACGGGGGCGGAGCGGGGAAGGAGGCGGGACATGCTAGGGGTCGCAGTGCGCGGAGGCGGCGCCATTAGCCACATCTTCGTAATAGTCCAGCACCTTAGCCGAGACGCGGTCCCAGCTGTAGCGCTGGGCGGTATCGCTGCCCTGTTTGCCCATCTCATCGCGCAGGTCCGCGTCCGCCAGCAGGCGCCGGAGGGCGCCGGCCAGCGCTTGGCCGTCCCGGGGCGGCGCCAAAAGGCCTTCTCGCCCGTCGGTGAGCACGTCGCTGAACCCCTCGATGTTTGAGGCGACGATGGGGGTACCGGAAGCCATCGCTTCCAGGAGGACGATGCCCAGGCTCTCAGCCCCGGTGTTGGGGGCGCAGTAGATGTCCGCCGTCTTGTAGTAGCGGGGTAGCTCCTCGTCGGGGACGTAGCCCGTGAATACGACATCGGTCAGCCCTTGGCGCTCTACGTAACGCTCGCAGGCGGGACGCAGTCCGCCGTCGCCGCCAACGACGATGAGGCGGATGTCCGGCGTCTCCTTCTTCAGAAGCGCGTAGGCTTCCAGAAGGTGGGGGAGGCCTTTGCGCTTCTCCAGCCTTCCCAGGAAGAGGATATTGCGCTTGTGGTCGGTGTATTTGGGGATGGGCGGCACCCCGCTGGCGAAGAGCGATCTGTCGACACCGCTGGGGATGATCCGGTAGCGGTCTGGGAAGTGCCTGGCGATCAGGCGCAGGGCGGCGCGGGAGTGGGCGATGCGGCCGTGGATTCGCGACCACCAGGGCCTGATGATGAACTGTGAATAGGCGTACAGGCGGCTCCCACCTTCGCGCGCCGCGTGAAAAGTGGCCACGGTGGTGGAGCGGGAGTAGCGCAGGAACTGGAACGGCAGCAGGGGCATGAACGGCTCATGCACGTGCACCACATCGAACTGCTCGCGGGCGAGGAGCGCCTTCACGCGGGGGCCCGTGTTGAACGAGAGGCAGACGCTGGCCACGGAGCCGGCGGCCGGCAGGCCGATGACGTGCTCGCCGATGACGGTCAGGTAGTCGCAGCGGTGGGACCAGCGGCGGGAAGAGGGAGCTATGATGCGCACCTCGTGTCCGGCGCGGATGAACTGGGTGGCCAGCGGTCTAATGTGGTTGTTGACGCCGCCCGGCACGGCCCAGTCGTAGGGGCTGACAAGGGCGATTCTCATCGCGCGGAGAATATGCGCCTGATGAAGCTGTTGGCGGTGGCGCCCCAGCCCATGGTTCTGGGTGTCACCATGAAGCCACGCCAGGATTGGCGCAGTATCTGCACGGGCCCGATCTCCAATATGGTAGGCCGGTGGCCGATGACGCCGCGGCAGGTGCGCTCCAGTATGCTGCGCCGGAGCTCCTCCGCGCTCCGGCCGGGGAACTCGGTAAAAGCGCTCCCGATCACTTTCAGGAAGTGGGCGTCGCTGCCGCCCACCTCCGCCAGGTGGTAACGCTCCCGGTTCAGGGCAGCCGCCTTTTCTAGCGCCGGCCGGGATCCCGGCGACTGGTTGGCCGTCTCCATACCGTCCAGGTGCACACCTTCGCGCTGTGAGGCGGCGATCCGGTCCAGGTCTCTCTTGCCCAGGGAACGTGTGAGCCAGTTCAGCGGATGAGGTGCGATTGCCAAGCCCCCCTGGCGGTGCACCGCCTCCAGGACCTCCTCCACGGGCCTTAAGGAGGGCAGTGGGTCCTCCACGAACAAGCCGATAACGTGGCCTTCGACGGCTGTCACCTCCATGCCGGGGATGACCTGGAAGCGGTACCTGCCTCTGGCCCAGGACTCCCGGGTCTCGTGTGCGCCTCGCAGGTCGTCGTGGTCAGTGATGGCGATGACGTCCAGGTGCGTCTCTGTTTCCACGTAGTCCAGCAGCTCTTGGGGCGAGGCCATGCCATCGCCGAGGGCGGTATGGACATGGAGGTCCGCATGGCCGGGCCGGACGGCGTCGCTCAAACCTCTTCCCCCACGGCTACCATCGGGGGCTTTGCGTGTGCCGCCGTCCCGTCCCAAATCGACTCCAGCACCACCCACTGGTCGGGGTGCTCGCGTAGGCGACGCTCAACACGGGCCAGGAAGCGAAGCGTATTGGTGCGGGCGTCTCTCTCTCTATCGCCGGTCCGCTCCAGGTCCAGGGGCTCCTCAAGGTGGGTTTCGATGCCGTCCTTTCCGGTACGCATGGAGAAGGACGGGATGACCGTCGCTCCGGTGCGCAGGGCTACCTCGATAGGCCCGGTGGGCATCATCGCCTCTTCTCCGAAGAACGGGAGAGAGGCCTTGGGGCCTTCGATGTCGCGGTCGCCCATGAGGGCTACGATACCGCCACCACGGAGGGTCTGCACGGCTCGCTTTACGCCTGCAAAGCCCACCGGGGCGAAAGAGTGGCCCTTGGAGGCCCGCAGGTTGTCTACGAGGCGGGCGACTCTGTGCGGCTGGACGGGCTCAGTGAGGGCGAACACCTTGACCCCCCGGGGCAATATTCCCTGAACGGCCAGTTCGGGGTTGCCCAGATGGGCGCTGAGCACGATGACCCCCTTTCCTTCCGCCAATGCGGGCAGGACGTGCTCGTCGAACCCGAGTAGCGGAAGCGACGCCGGTAGAAATCGTCCAGGTCCATGCGTGGCATACGCACGAGATCGACATAATACTTCGCCACGTTGACGAAGACGCCGCGGGAGGCCGACCGCACGGCCCTATCCGGTGCGTCCTTACCCATCACGTGGCGCAGGTTGTTGATGACGTTGCGCCGAAGGTTGGGGGTGAGCCAGTACGCCAGCCGTCCGACGACTTCAGCGAGGGCGTAGCCCGCCCGCACGGGCAGGCGGCCGATTGTGCGGATCGCGATCCAGAAGAGGATGTATTTCCACATATGTCCCCAGGACCCGTCATGCTTCTCTATTCAGACGGGGATGCGCCGTTGCTGCCCTGGATAAACTCCTCGGTAAGGATACGCGCTTGCTCATCGGTGAACTGCTTGGGGGGCGACTTCATGAAGTAGGCGCTGGGGCCGGTGATCGCGCCCGAGATGCCCCGGTCCAGGGCAAGCTTGCAGCAGCGGATGGCATCAATGACCACGCCGGCGGAGTTGGGGCTGTCCCAGACCTCCAACTTGGCCTCCAAATTCAGGGGCACTTCACCGAAGCCGGTCCCTTCCATGCGGATGTAGCACCACTTGCGATCCTGTAGCCAGGGCACGTAGTCGCTGGGGCCGATGTGGATGTTGCCTTCGGGGAGCTTATGGCTTAGCTGCGATGTGACGGCGCTGGTCTTGGAGATCTTCTTGGACATGAGCCGCTCTCGCTCCAGCATATTCAAGAAGTCTGTGTTGCCGCCGAAGTTGAGCTGATAGGTGCGCTCCAGCCGCACGGCGCGGTCCTCAAACAGGCGGGTAAGGACGCGGTGGAGGATCGTGGCGCCCACCTGTGACTTGATGTCGTCGCCGATGATGGGGAGGTTCTTGTCTTCGAAGCGCCCCCGCCAGTACGCCTCGCGCGCGATGAACACGGGGATGCAGTTGATCATGGCGCAGCCCGCCTGGAGGACCTGCTCCACGTACCACTTAGTGGCCTCTTCGCTCCCCACAGGGAGATAGTTCACGACCACGTGCGTTTCCGTATCGCGAAGTATCTTGACGACATCCGAGGTTGGGCCGGCGGCTTTGTGGACGACCGAGGAGAGGTACTTGCCTATTCCGTCGTGGGTCATGCCGCGTGACACCGCTACGCCCAGCTTGGGCACCTCTGCGAACTTGTGGGTGTTGTTCGGCGGCGCGAATATCGCTTCCGATAGGTCCTTGCCGACTTTATTGGTGTCGACATCGAAGGCGGCCACGAACTCGATGTCGCTGATGTGGTAGCTGCCGAGATTAGCGTGCATCAGTCCGGGCACGCTG
>MGNZ01000044.1 GCA_001795235.1 Chloroflexi bacterium RBG_16_64_32
CCGAGCCCTTGATGCGCATATACACGGAAGTGCCCCGCGAAGAGCTGGTGCCGGTAGTGCTGGCCCAGTGCAGGGAGCTGGCCGGTGTCTGAGGCCGCCCTTCTCGACGACGCGCAAGCGCGGGCCCGCCTCGACCCCGGCGGCATGGGAGATTCCATCCGCGGTCTGCCAGAACAGTGCCGCGAAGCCTGGGAGGCCGCCCGCCGCCTGGAGATTCCCGCCACCTACAGGGAGATCGACCGCATCGTCATTCTCGGCATGGGCGGCTCCGCCATCGCCGGCGATATCTTCCGGCTGCTTCTGGCCCGTGAATGCCCCGTGCCGGTGCTGAACCAGCGCCATTACGACCTGCCGCCCTACGTTGACGGCCGCACCCTCCTCATCGCTGCCAGCTTCAGCGGCAATACGGAGGAGACGCTTTCCGCCTTTCAGCAAGGGCTGGCCACCCCCGCCAAGAAGCTGGTGCTCACCACCGGCGGTAGGCTCCTGACCACGGCCCGCGCCAACGGCGTCCCCGCCTTCGTCTTCCAGTTCCGCGGCGAACCGCGCTCGGCATTCGGCTTCGGTCTCATGCCCTTGCTCGCAGTCGCTGAGGCCACAGGTCTCATGCCGGGTGTCGTCCGCGATGTCGAAGAGGCCATCGCCGCCATGGAGTCCCTCCGATCGCGCATCGGGGAGGAGGCGCCCCTGGCCGATAACGCCGCCAAGGCGCTAGCGGTCAAGCTGGCGGGCCGTCTGCCAGTCATCTACGGCGCCGAGGTCCTCACCGAAGTGGCCCACCGTTGGAAGAGCCAGCTCAACGAATCGACGAAGGTCTGGGCGTTCTACGAGCACCTGCCGGAGGCAAACCACAACGCCCTCGTCTCCTACGACCTGCCGCCGGAGCTGAGCCGCCTGGTATACGTTGTCTATCTGCGGTCCCCGGATTTCCACCCCCGCGTCTCCTTGCACGGCGAGTTCAGCCAGAGGGCGCTTGCCGAGGCCGGGGTGGAATACGCGGAATTCCGGGCGGAGGGCCGGAGCGCCCTCGCCCAGGCGATGACTTGCGTCCTTATGGGCGACTACGTGAGCTACTATCTGGCGCTGCTCAATGGAGTAGACCCCACGCCGACGACTGTCATCGACAACCTGAAGGCCTGGCTGGCCCAGCAGCAGTAGGAGGTCGCCCATGTCTCCCGCCACCGTCCTCCGCAGCGGCCTGCTCATCGACGGCACGGGCGGGGAGCCCGTCCCAGGCGCGACGGTGGTGATCGAGGACGGCAATATCGTCCGCGTGGGCAGGGACCGCGCCGTCGAAGTGCCGAAGGGAGCGCGAGTGTTCGAGCTGGACGGCCGCACCGTCATGCCCGCCCTGAGCGACGCTCACGTCCATCTGGGCATCGTCCACCTGTCGGCAGGCGCCGCCCAGCGGGAGCCGCTGGCGGTGTGGGCGATGAAGGTGCGGCAGGTGATCGAAGAGACGCTGGAGATGGGGTTCACCACCGTGCGCGACGCCGGCGCCATCGACGGCGGCTTCGCCCAGGCGGTCGCCGAAGGCTACATCCGCGGCCCCCGCATCCTGCCCAGCGGCTCGCCCATCTCCCAGACGGGGGGCCACGGCGACTGGCGCCAGCGCTTCCAGGAGGAGCCCCTGGCGGCCATCCCCGGCCTCATGGCCATGCCGGCCATCTGCGACGGGCCGGAGGAGGTGCGCAAGGCGGCCCGCCAGCAGCTACGGCGGGGTGCGACTCAGCTCAAGGTGATGGCGGCCGGCGGCGCCATGTCCCCGGCCGACGAACTGGAGACCACGCAGCTCACGGTGGATGAGATGGCGGCGGCCGTGTACGAGGCGACAGCCGTGGGGAAGACCGTGATGGCGCACACCTACAGCCCGCGCAGCATCGCCAACGCGCTAGAGGCGGGGGTGCGCTCCATCGAGCACGGCAACTTCCTGGACGAGGCGACGGCCGCCAGGATGACGGACCAGGGCGCCTTCCTGGTGCCCACGCTGACCACGTATGAGCTCATCGACCGCTTCGGGGAGCAGTACGGGATCCCCCAGTTCAATCTGGAGAAGACGCGACAGGCCAAGAGCGGCAGCCTGGAGAGCGTGCAGGTGGCCGTGGCGGCGGGGGTGAAGATCGGCTCCGGCTCCGACCTACTGGCGGCGATGCAGCCCTACAAGACGATGGAGCTATCGCTGAAGGCGCAGGTCATGGGGCCGATGGCCGCCATCGTGAGCGCCACGCGCACCAACGCGGAGCTGTTCGGCCTGGCGGACAGGCTGGGCACCGTGGAGGCGGGCAAGTGGGCCGATATCATCGTGGTCGACGGCAACCCGGTGGAGGACATCGAGCGGCTGCACGACAAGAACAACGTGAAGCTGGTCCTCAAGCAGGGGGCGGTGCTGAAGAACCTGCTGGAAGCCTAGGAGCCTGTCTGTTTAACTGCGAAGGCCAGGCTTAAGCCTGGCCTTCAGCCTTTCGGACCAGCCACATCGTACGCGACTAGATAGTCAGGCTCCTGGCCCCTTACCGCTTGGTGTACTGCGGCGCCTTGCGGGCGCGCTTCAGACCGGGCTTCTTGCGCTCCTTCACCCGCGGGTCTCGGGTGAGGAGGCCGGCCTTGCGCAATGGCGGCCTGAGCGCCGGGTCGAAGGCGAGGAGGGCGCGCGAGATACCATGCGCCAGAGCGTCCGCCCAGCCTGACACGCCTCCGCCGACGATCTTGGCGTGGACGGCAAACCGGCTCTCCGTCTCCGTCGTCTCCATCGGCTGGCGCACCTTCACCTGGTGGAGCAGCCGGCTGAACACTTCTTGGTACGGCTTGCCGTTGATGACGATGTCGCCGGTTCCCGGGTAGAGGCGCACGCGGGCTACCGTTGACTTGCGACGGCCCGTTCCGTAGTAGTACCGCTCGCCCTCGGGAATTGCGAGTTCGCCGGTCTTCTCCTTCTGCGTCATGATCGTTTCTCCCCTGTCGGACGCGGCGTATCGGTGGTGGCCGTCTTCGCCTCTCGCTTGCGCGAGGCGTTGACCTGCGCCACGTGTGGGTGGTCGGGCCCGGCGTACACCTTCAAGTGGCGGTAGATGTGACGGCCCAGGCGGTTGCGGGGAAGCATACCGCGCACGGCCTTCTCCACGACGCGCCCAGGCCAGCGCTGCATCATCGTGCCCATCGTCGTCACCTTGAGGCCGCCCATGTAGCCGGTGTGCCGGTAGTACTTTTTGTCTTCCAGCTTGTTGCCGGTGACCCGCACCTTGTCGGCGTTCACCACCACCACAAAATCGCCCATGTCCAGGTGAGCGGAGTAGGTGGGCTTGTGCTTGCCCATGAGCAGGCCTGCCACCTGCGTGGCCAGACGCCCCAGCGTCTGGCCCGCGGCGTCCACCACGTGCCAGCGCTTATCTATATCTCCACCCTTAAGGCTAAACGTCTTCATCTGTTTCATCATCAAACAAACCGTCCTCGTAGCGAACCTTCATCAAGCACAGCCCCCGCGCCGGCGCCGTAAAACTCGCCGAGCCGGGCCTCGCCTCACGCGCCATGGCCTCGAACTCTCTCGGCGATTGCCTGCCTCTGCCCACCTCCATCAGCGCGCCAACGATCCGCCGCACCTGGTGAGGGAGGAAGGCGTTGGCCTCCACATCCAGCGATATGCGGTTGCCGCGGCTACTCACCTCAGCCCGCTTCATCCACCGGCGCGTGCTCCGCCGTCGAGCCACGGAGGGCTGGGTGAAAGCGGCGAAGTCGCGCTCCCCCACGAGGGACGCGGCCGCATCGCCCATCGCAACCGAGTCTAATGGCTCGGCCACATGCCAGACGAATTTCCGCGCTAGCGCGGGCCTCTGACGGCTGCTGTGAATAGTATAGCGATACCAGCGACTCACCGCATGGCGCCGCGGATCGAAGGCCAGGGCCACCTCCCTGGCCTTCCGCACCGCTATCTGATCCGGAAGGTGATGGTTGAGAGCCCGCACGAACACATCCGGTGCGTGGGAGCTCCCGGTGGCAAACGCTGCCACCTGCCCCCTGGCGTGAACGCCGGCATCGGTGCGGCCGGCCAGGGCCACCCTTATCGGTTCGCCTGTTAAGGTGCGGAGGCCGCGCTCCAGCGCGTCCTGAATTGTCCGCGCATTCTTCTGGTACTGAGAGCCCGCAAACCCGGTGCCCTCGTACTCAAGCAGGAGAGCAATCCGGTGGACGGGTGAATCCCTTACCATCCGCCCAAAGCGGACTGCGGCCGCCTAGCTCTCCTCCACCACCATCTCCAACTGGGCCATTCGGGCACGGTCTCCGTGCCGCGGGCCCAGCTTAACGATGCGTGTGTATCCGCCGGGCCGGTTCGCATATCGCTCAGCCAGCTCGTCGAATGTCTTCTCCACCATCTTCTTATCGTACACAAATCGCAATGCCTGACGGCGGGCATGCAGGTCACCCCTCTTGCCCAGCGTGATCATCTTCTCAGCCAGGCCGCGCACCTCCTTCGCCTTGGCCTCCGTCGTAATGATCTTCTCGTAGCGGAGTAGGTCAGTCACCAGGTTGCGAAAGAGCGCCAGCCGATGGTCGGTGGGCCTGCCCAGCTTGCGCCCGTCGATGCGATGGGCCATCTCTACTCACCGATCTCCTCGCCCGTGAGCTCCAGCAGCTTGCGTTTCCAGTCCGGCATCTCCTCCCCCTCGTCCTCACCTTCTGCTGTTGGCTCCACCTTTTCGGCCTTCTTCTTAGCCCTTGTCGGGCGCGGAGCGGCCTCCTCTTCCGCCTGTTCTACCTCGGCAGCGAGCGCGACCTCGGCCTCCTCCGCCGCCGGGCGCCGGGTCAGGATCGGCCCCTCCCCTTCCTCCAAAGGCGGCGCCTCCACCATATCCTCCGGCTCCTCCGCCGGGAGCAGCCCCAATTCGTTCAGCTTGTCCTTCAGCTCATCGTAGGACTTGCGACCGAAGTTGCGGAGAGATAGGAGTTCTTCTTCGCTGTTTTCCAGCACTTGCCCCACCGTCATGAGGCCACTGCGGCGCAGGCAGTTATAAGCCCGCATGGATAGGTTAAGGTCCTCGATGGGCATGTTGAACCTTTCCGGCGCAAGGACAACGCCGGCGCCCAGACCACGCTCCACCATCGGCAGGGGCGGCTGTCCCATATGAGCAAACACCTTGAACTGCTCGATGACGATGCCAGCGCTCTGGCTCACTGCGTCCACGGCGCTCATTGTGCCGTCGGTCCAGATCTCCATCTCCAGCCGGTCATAGTTCGTGTCCTGACCGACGCGGGTCCGGCCGACCTTATAGTTCACTCTGCGGACCGGCGAGAAGATAGCGTCCACAGGGATTACACCAATGGCCTCCCCATCAACTTCGCCCGCGGGAAGGTAGCCGCGGCCGGGCTCAACGTTTAGCTCCACGTGCAACTCGCCTTTAGGCGAGTCCACAGTAACCAGGTGGAGATCCGGGTTTACCACCTCGTAGTGCTCTGGCACCTGCAGGTCGGCCGCCGTGATCTCGCCCTCGCGGCCGCTGACATCCAGAATCAGCGTACCGGGCCGGTCAGAGAGAGCCCTCAGCCGCAACTCCTTCACGTTAAGGAGGAACTCCACGGTGTCCTCCTTAATGTTGGGTATGGTCGAGAACTCATGCACGACACCTTCGATTCGCACGGAGGTCACCGCCGCTCCCGGGAGCGAACTCAGGAGAACGCGCCTCAGGGCGTTCCCCAGCGTGATTCCGAAGCCTGGCGGCAACGGCCCGGCTACGATGCGCGAAAAGTCGTCGCCCTCTCGTTCAACCTCAATCTGCGTTTCAAATGACGGCTGCTCCACCACCGGCGAAGCAGATGAATCCTGGTATACCCGTGACTCCAACATCGATTTTCCCCTACCGCGAGTAATACTCAACAATTGTGGCGGGGCTGAACTTGGCCCCTATCTCTTCTATCTCCGGCAACGCCATAACCCGGCCCATCATGTTCTCTAAATCTACGCTCAGCCAGGACGGCACGCTCTTGCTGGCCATCTGCTCCTTTACGATCTCGAAATACTGTGATCTCTGGCCACGAGAGGTCCAGCCGATGACGTCCCCCACCTTCAGAACGTGCGAGGGGGTGGATGCCTTGCGCCCGTTGACGGTGATGTGACCGTGGAGCACTACCTGCCGGCCCTGAGCCCGCGAGTCGGCGAAGCCCAGGCGGTACGCGAGATTGTCCAGGCGCATCTCAAGAATGCGGAGCAGGTTGTCACCGCTCACGCCCTGCCGCCGCACCGCCTCAGCGTAGTAGCGTCGGAACTGCCGTTCCAGCACGCCGTATGTGGCCCGCCCCCGCTGCTTCTCTCGCAACTGTAGACCGCGATCGGACACCTTACGACGCCGCATGGAGCGCTGACCGGGTGCGAACGGCCGCCTCTCAAACGCACACTTTGGGGAGAAGCACTTCTCGCCCTTGAGATACAGCTTGTCGCCGAGGCGGCGACACAGACGGCAAACGGGTCCTGTGTAGTGGGCCATATATCTCCTAGACTCGCCTTCGCTTGCGTGCGCGACAGCCGTTGTGCGGTATGGGTGTCACATCGCGGATGCTGGTCACCCGGAGGCCGGCGGCCTGCAGGGAGCGGATCGCCGCTTCTCGGCCGCTACCAGGGCCCTTGACACGCACGTCCACCTGGCGCAGGCCGTGCTCAATGGCCCGGCGGACGGCATCTTCAGCCGCCAGCCCAGCGGCATAAGGGGTGCTCTTGCGAGACCCCTTGAAGCCCACGGTGCCGGCGCTGGCCCTGGAGATAACGTTGCCGTTGGGATCGGTCAGCGTGATCATCGTATTGTTAAAGCTGGACTGGATGTACGCCAGCCCAACAGGCACGTTCTTCTTCTCACGTTTGCGCGTTCGCGTCTTGCGTTCTGCCATTCGGGCGACCTCTACTTCTTAGTCATGGCGCGCCGCCTGCCAGCCACGGTGCGGCGGGCGCCGCGCTTCGTGCGCGCGTTGGTACGAGTTCGCTGCCCCCGCACCGGCAGTCCGCGCCGGTGCCTTACTCCGCGATAGCTGCTGATCTCCACCAGCCGCTGGATGTCCTGCCTCACTCGCTTGCGCAGCTCACCCTCCACCACGAAGTTGCGGTCAATATACTCACGGATGCGCGTGATCTCTTCATCGGTCAGGTCTCGCACCTTGGTATCGGCTGCCAGCGCTGCGTGGGAACAGACCTGTTTGGCGGCGGTGGGACCGATGCCAAAAATGTAGCGCAACGACACATCAACCCGCTTATCGCGGGGTATGTCCACTCCAGCAATTCGAGCCATAAGACCCTCCTACCCCTGCCTCTGCTTGTGACGGGGGTTACGGCAGATCACGCGCACCACCCCTTTACGGCGCACGACCTTGCAGCTATCGCAGCGACGCTTGACCGATGCCGATACTTTCATAACTGGACCCTACTTGAAGCGGTAAGTTACTCGTCCCCGGCTCAGATCGTAGGGGGATAGCTCCACCAACACACGATCACCCGGCAGTATGCGAATGAAGTGCATCCGGATCTTGCCGGAGGCATGGGCGAGGATACGATGCCCATTAGGCAATTCTACACGAAAAAACGCGTTGGGCAAGTTTTCCTTGACGACCCCTTCAACTTCTATCGCTTCTTTTTTGGTCATGAGCGCTCCGGCCCCGAATCCTCCAGGGCCTACGGCGGTTCACCTCCCCTGATATCTGTCCCTAGAACTCATAGTTTACGGCAAAGTCAGCACTTCTGCCTCACCGTCGCGTACCGCGATGGTGTGCTCAAAGTGGGCGGATAAGCTCCCGTCCAGCGTCCGCACTGTCCAGTTGTCCGAGTCGCGTTTGGTGTGCCAATCGCCGGCGTTCACCATCGGCTCGATAGCGATCACCATGCCTTCCCTGAGCATCGGCCCGGAGTCTGAGCTGCCGTAGTTTGGCACCTGCGGGTCTTCGTGCATCTGACGGCCCACGCCGTGACCCACGTACTCCCGCACCACGGAGAAGCCCTCACCCTCCACGTAGCTCTGGATGGCCGCGCCGATTGCCCCCACCCTCGTCTCGGCCCGCGCCGCGTCTATGCCCCGCTGCAGGGCCTGCCGCGTTACCTCGATCAGCCTCTGGGCCTCCGGTGAGACGGCGCCCACGCCCACCGTCACAGCCGCATCCGCGACGAATCCCTTGTAGATGCACCCCAGGTCCATGCTCACGATGTCCCCGTCCTTGATCTCCCGGTCACCCGGGATCCCGTGCACGATCTCGTCGTTTATGGAGACGCAGACGGTGGCCGGGTAGCCGTGATAGTCCAGGAAAGCGGGGATAACCTTGCGCCTCCTGAACTCCGCGCGCACTAACTCGTCTAGCTCCTTCTCCACCAGGCCGGGCCTCAGGCGGCTCACCAGCTTCTGGAGCGCGTCATCGACGATGCGCCCAGCAACTCGCATTATGGCGATCTCATCCCTGGTCTTGAGGACGATAGGCATGACGGCCTAGCGCACCTCCTGACCACGGCTCATGGCCTCCAGGAGATCGTCCTTCACGGCGTCCACCCCCAGCTCGCCGTTCACCTCGTAGAGCTTGCAGCCGCTCCGGTAGTACTGCAGGAGCGGCTCCATCTCCTTGACGTTCACCTTAAGCCGGGTGCGCACCACATCAGGACGGTCGTCCTCGCGCTGGTACAGCTGGCCGCTGCAGCGGTCGCATGCGCCGCTCACTTTCGGTGGCCTGCTCTCCTCGTGGTACACCGCGCCGCACTTACCGCAGTTCCAGCGCCCCGACAAGCGCCGGACGAGCTCGTCCGTGGACACCTCGATATAGAGCGCCATGTCGATGGTTTTCCCATTGCCGGCCAGCGCCTCGTCCAACGCCTTAGCCTGGTCCACATTGCGGGGGAAGCCATCCAGCACGAAGCCCTTGACCGCATCCGGCTGTGAGATTCGATCAAGGAGCATACCGACGGTTAGCTCATCCGGGACCAATTTACCCTGCTCCACGAACGGTTGGGCCTCGCGCCCCAACTCCGTCTGCTTGCGAATGTTCTCCCGGAACAGCTCCCCGCTGGTGATATGGACTATGCGCGCCGCCTGAGCAATCAGGGCGGCCTGAGTGCCTTTTCCCGCTCCCGGCAGGCCCAACAGGATAAGATACAAGCCTATCGTCCCACCTCCCCTACCGGATGAACCCTTCATACTGGCGCATAAGGAGCTGGGCCTCGATCTGACGCATGGTGTCCAGCACCACGCCAACCACGATGATTAGCCCCGTGGAAGTGATGCCGAACGCCTGGGAGCGTCCGCGCAGGCTGAAGCCGCCGCCGACGATAACGGCGAAGACGAACGGCGCCACGGCCACAAACCCCAGGAAAAAGGCGCCGCCCCAGGTTATTCGCAGCAGCACGCGGTTGATGTACTCTTCGGTGGGCCTGCCGGGGCGTATGCCGGGTATGAACCCTCCCTGGCGCTGAAGGTTCTCAGCCAGGTTCTGTTGCTGGAAGATCACCAGCGTATAGAAGAAGGTGAACACCACAACGGTGAGGAACAGGAACACCCAGTAGCCCCAATTGCGGGATCGAACACCCCCTGTATCCACACGGCGGCGTCGGCTATGAATTTGTTGTCCGACGTGGCGAATATGCTGCCCACGTAGGCCGGGAAGATGATGACCGAGAAGGCGAAGATGAGCGGGATCATGCCCACCGTGTTCACTCTGAGGGGTATATGCGTCTGCCCGGACTGCCGGTACATGCGACCGCTTCGGAACACGCTGCGCGAGTACTGCACAGGGATCCGCCGCTGCGCCTCCTGGAATATGACGATCACGTAGACCAGCCCTATCGTCAGCGCCCCCAGGAGGATCGTCGTCGTCACGGTATCACCGACGCCAGTGTAAAGCTGGCCCGCGACGTACTGGGGCAGACCGGAAATGATCCCGGCGAAGATGAGAATGGAGATGCCGTTACCTATCCCGCGCTCGCTGATCAGCTCGCCCAGCCACACCAAAAACATGGTGCCGGCGGACATAGATATGATCATCGATATCGTGCTCAGGGCGTTGGGCCCCGTCAGTCCAATGTCGGTTATGCCCCCCTGGCTCTGGATCAGTACCAACTGACCGTAGCCCTGCACGAGAGCCATGGGGACCGTCATCCAGTGGGTGTATATCTGGATCTGCCGCCGTCCCTGCTCACCCTCGCGGGAGAGAGCCTGGAGGGTGGGCACCAGAGGGACCATCAGCTGCATGACGATGGACGACGTGATGTATGGGTAGACGCCCATCGCGGCCACGCTCATATTCTGGAGGGCGCCGCCGCTGAAGATGTTCATGAACCCCAGGACGGTGCTGTTCTCGAAGATCGCTGAGAGCTGTGCCGGGTTGGTGCCCGGGACCGGCAGATTAGCCGTGAACCGGAAAATCACCAGCATGGCGAACGTGAACAGCAGCTTCTCCCGGATGTCCGCCTGGAATATCGCGTTGTAAGCCGCCTGCAGGAGCTGCGGGCGCTGCTGAGCCCTAGCTCCCGCCGCCATCACCGATCTCCTGGGCGGACCCGCCGGCCGCCTCGATCTTCGCCTGCGCCGTCATAGAGAACTTGTGCGCCTTCACCGTGAGGGCCTTCGTCAGCTCACCCGTCGCCAGCACCTTTACTGGCCGCCGCAGCGAGCTGAGAATCCCCGATTCCTTGAGCAGCTCCGGTGTCACCTCCGTGCCCGCCGGAAACCGCTCCAGGTCCCGCAGGTTCACGGCGGAGTACTCCTTACGAAAGGGGTTGGTGAAGCCGCGGCGCCGGGGCAACCGCTTGATCAGCCTGGTCTGCCCACCCTCGAAGCCCAGCCTGGGCTTGCGGCCTGAGCGCGACTTCTGGCCCTTGAGACCGCGACCAGAATACGTACCTGTGCCGCTAGAGTTTCCGCGGCCCAGCCGCTTACGCGCGTGCTTCGACCCCTTGGGCGGTCTAAGTTCGTGGGCAAGCATCAGTTTTGGGGTATCTCCGAAACACTAACAAGGTGTCGAACCTTCGTAATCATACCGCGTATGGCACGAGTGTTCGGGTGCTCCACCGTGTGGCCAAGCCGGCGCAGACCCAGAGCGCGAATAGTGCGCTTCTGGTCGCCGCCGTAGCCGATGGCACTCTTGCACCAACTGATACGAAGCTTAACCATCGATGGATGCCTCGGCTGACACCGCTCTCCTCCGTGCCAGCGCCTCATCGGGAGACCGCAGCTCAGACAGCCCCAGCATCGTCGCCTTCACCACGTTAACCGGGTTCTTGGAGCCCAGCGACTTGGTCACCACGTCCTTCACGCCTGCCCCCTCCAGTACGGCGCGAACGCCGCCGCCAGCGATCAGCCCCGTGCCTGCCGCCGCCGGCTTAATGAGCACTCGGGAAGCACCGAAGTGGGCCAACACCGGGTGCGGTACAGTCGAGCCTATCATCGGCACCCTGATCATGTGCTTGCGGGCGATGGTTGACGCCTTGCGGATAGCCTCCGGCACCTCTCTCGCCTTGCCGAGCGCGACACCCACATGACCATCGCCGTCGCCGGCCACCACTACTGCCGTGAAGTGGAAGCGGCGGCCGCCCTTCATCACCTTGGCCACCCGGTTGATAAACACCACCTTCTCCGTAACCTCCATCTCGGTAGTGTCTATTCTCTCTTTTTTGGCGATATACTTTCGCGGATTTGACATGATTACCTCGTTAGAAGGAGAGCCGTCCTTTACGTGCCGCCTCAGCCAGCGCCTTGATTCGGCCTTGGTACTTGAAACCGCCGCGGTCAAGGACTACAGTCTTGATCCCTTTCTTGACCGCCTTGCTGGCGATCGCCTCACCCACCAGCCCCGCCACCTCGGTTTTGTTCTTGCCGTCCCGCTTGCCGCGCAGATCCTGCTCCAGGTCCGAAGCCGCCACGATCGTACGGCCCGTGCTGTCGTCAATCACCTGCGCGTAGATGTGATTCAAGCTGCGGAAAACGGCAAGCCTGGGCCGCGCAGGCGTGCCGCTAATCTTCCGACGCAGCCGGCGGTGCCGCCGTATCCGTGCTGCGGTGGGAGTCTTGGTCCTCTTCACGTCTAGTGCATCGCCTTCCCGGCCTTGCCGGCCTTTCGGCGGACGTACTCACCCTGGTAACGAATGCCCTTGCCCTTGTAGGGCTCCGGGGGCCTGACCTTGCGAACATCCGCCGCTGCCTGGCCCACCGCTTCCTTACTAATCCCCTTCACGATAACCCGCGACGTGCCTTCCACCTCGAATTCAATGCCCGGCGGCGGTGCAACCTCCACCGGCTTAGAGTAGCCAACGGCCAGCACGAGGCTGGAACCCTGCATCTGCGCCCGGTAGCCCACGCCCTGAAGCTCCAGGGCCTTTCCAAACCCCTCGGTGACGCCCACCACCATGTTGTAGATCAGGGTTCGGGTGAGCCCATGGGCCGCCCGGTGTCGGGGGCGATCAGTGGGCCGCTCTACGGTGACGACCCCGTCGGTCAGGCTGAGCTTCATCTCGGTATTCAGTTCGCGGGTGAGTTCGCCCTTGGGCCCCTTGACGGTGACGCGGGCGCCCTCAATACGGACCTCCACTCCGCCGGGTATAGCTATCGGCATCTTCCCTACGCGCGACATTCACACCCCTCCACACCCCTAATGCGAACGAGGCACAAGGAATCGAGAACGGGAACCCAGTGCCTGACATGATGGCTCCTTCTTGGCCTCCGTTCCCTGTTACTCGTACCCTGCTCCACGTTCCTATCCCCTACCACACGTAGCAGATGACTTCCCCGCCGACACCACGCTGCCGCGCTTCGCGGCCCGTCATCAGGCCATGGGAAGTGGAGATGACGGCGACGCCGAGGCCCCCGTGCACCCTTGGTAAATCATCCTTCTGGACGTACACCCGCAGTCCCGGCCTGCTCACGCGCCGGAGCCCCGTTATTACGGGCTCACGCTTATCCGTGTAGGCAAGGTGAATGCGAATTTTTCCCTTTGACTCATCCTGAAGGAGTTCCGCGTTGCGGATGAACCCCTCCTTCTTGAGCGTCTGCGCCAAGGACAACTTGAGCCCCGATGCGGGCATATCCGCGAAGTCATGCTGCGCCGTGAGGGCGTTGCGGATGCGGGTGAGCATATCGGCTATCGGATCAGTAATCATCGTTCCCGTTCTACCAACTGGATTTCTTGACCCCCGGCAGGTGCCCCAGCAGGGCGAGCTGACGGAAGCAGATACGGCAGAGGCCGAAGGCCCGCAGGTAGGCGCGCGGGCGCCCGCAGCGGTAGCACCGGTTGCGGTGCCGCCCCTTGAACTTTGCCTCCCTATTGAACGTTTTTTCGTACAGCGCCTTGCGTGTCACTGGCTCTCCTCTACTGCCTTGCGAAGGGCATCCCCAGCAGCTCCAGCAGCCGTTTGCCCTCCTCATCCGTTCTGGCGGTAGTGACAATAGAGACTTGAAGTCCCCGCACCCGGTCAACTTTGTCGTATTCGATCTCAGGAAAGATGAGCTGCTCGCGGATGCCTAGGCTGAAGTTGCCGCGGCCGTCAAAGGAGTTGCCTGAGACGCCCTGGAAATCGCGAATGCGAGGAAGGGCGGCGTTGACCAGCCGGTCCAGGGACTCCCACATGCGGTTCCCCCGCATCGTGACCATGACGCCGATGGGCATGCCCTCACGCAGCTTGAAGTTGGCGATGGACCTTCTGGCGCGCGTGATCACCGGCTTCTGACCGGAGATGACCGCCACATCGTTGGTAGCAGAATCGAGCGCCTTGCCGTCGGACACAGCCTCCCCCAGGCCGATGTTGATCGTCATCTTCAGGGGCCGCGGCACCTGCATCACGTTCCCATAGCCGAACTCCTTCATCAGAGCCGGCACCGCCTCCTCCTGATATCTCTCCTTCACTCTGGGCGCCATCTGTCACCTAACCTCAATCGAAGTTTGCGTCGCACTTCTTACAGTAGCGCACCTTGCGCCCGTCGGCCAGGACGCGATAGCCCACCCGCACCGGCTTATTGCAGGACGGGCAGACGGGGCGGACATTGGCCAGCGAGATCGGCGCTTCGCGCTCAATTATCCCTCCCGGCTGTTGGGGCCCCCGCGGCCGCATGTGCCGCTTCATCACGTTGATCCCGCCGACGATAGCGCGGTTCTCCTTGGGTATCACGATCCGCACGGTGCCTGTCCTGCCCCTGTCCTTACCTTTACTGACGAGAACCGTGTCCTCCTTCTTCACCCGCTTCATCCCTAGAGCACCTCCGGGGCCAGAGATACGATTTTCATGAAGTTCCGCTCCCGCAGCTCCCGGGCGACGGGCCCGAAGATACGAGTGCCCTGGGGATTGAGCGTGTCGGACAGGATGACGGCAGCGTTGTCATCGAAGCGGATATACGAACCGTCGTTCCGCCGGTACGGTTGAGCGGTGCGGACGACGACGGCACGTACGACATCGCCTTTCTTGACCGTGCCACCCGGAATCGCCTGCTTGACGGACGCGACGATCACGTCGCCGACCCCGCCGTAGCGGCGTCTGGAGCCCCCCGTCACCCTAATGCACATGACCTGCCGCGCCCCGGAGTTATCGGCGACACGCAGGCGGCTGTTGGACTGGATCACGATGATCGCTCCGGGTCTTCGCCCTCAGGCTCCTCAGCAGCAGTTTCGGGTGCCTCGGCAGCCTCCACGGCCTCTTCTCCATCAGCCTCGGCCTCCGCTTCCTCAGCAGCGCTCTCTGGCGCTTCCTCAACCTTAGCTTCAGCATCCGGCGCCTCGTGGGCGGCCTCCTCGGCCTCTTCTCCATCAGCCTCGGCCTCCGCTTCCTCACCAGCGCTCTCTGGCGCTTCCTCAGCCTTAGCTTCAGCATCCGGCTCCTCGTGGGCAGCCTCCTCGGCCTCTTCTGCAGCAGCCTCGGCCTCCGGCTCGTCGGCAGCGGCCTCCGCAGGTTCCGCAGCGTCGGGCACGGCCTCCTCCACGGGCGGGACCTCCTCAGCGGCGGCCTCGGAAGGCTCCGGCGTCTCTTCGCCCTCGTCGGCGGGAGCCACCTCCTCGGCGCCAGCTTCAACAGTCGCCGCCGCTTCCCCTTCTTCCTCCGCTTTCACCTCACCCAGCAGCTCAAGGTCGATCTCCTCGGCAGCGATTTCAGGGCGGTCGGCGCGGACCAGCACCTGGGCCAATTGCCATCGCTTGCGCCGAGAGTATGGCCTGGACTCCACGATGAGGACCCGGTCACCTAGCTTGGCGTCATTCGTTTCGTCATGGGCCATGAAACGGCTCACGCGCCTCACGATCTTCTTGTAGATACGGCTGCGCATGCTGCTGCCCACAGCCACCACCACCGTCTTGTCCATCCTATCGGACACTACGGTCCCTTCGCGGATCTTGCGGCCGCCGTGACCTTGCTGCGCCATGCCTACTGTCCCTCCCCGGCGGCGGCCAGCTCTCGCTCCCGCCGGATCGTCTTCAGCCGCGCTATCAGTCGCCTCACCTTGGGCAGCTCGCGGTGATTCGTGATCTGGCGCGTCGCGTTCTGGAGTCGCAGGGAGAACAGACGGCGGTGTGCTTCCTCTATCTCCTCGGCCAGCTCTTCGCCTGAGAGCTTGCGTATGTCATCCGTCTGGGTCTTCAGCTTTTTCGCCATCAAATTCCTCTTACAGCGCCACTTCTCGCGAAAGGAACCGGGTGGGTATCGGCAGCTTTTGGGCGGCCAGTCGCATCGCCTCGCGAGCGGTATCCTCGCGCACGCCGGCCATCTCATAGATAATGCGGCCGGGCTTCACTACAGCCACCCAGAACTCCACCGGCCCCTTGCCCGATCCCTGCCTCACCTCCAGCGGCTTCTTGGTCACCGGCTTATCAGGGAACACGCGGATCCATAGCTTTCCGCCTCGGCGCACGTAGCGCGTGATCGCCCGCCGCCCTGCCTCAATCTGGCGGGCGGTCATCCAGCACGTTCCCAGCGCCTGCAGGCCGAAATCGCCAAAGACAACGGCATTGCCGGTGGCGGCGCGACCCCTGCGGCGGCCGCGATGCGTCTTGCGGAACTTCGTCCTCTTAGGTTGCAGCATCCTCTTCAGCCTCAGCCTTCGGTCGTGACTGCTGCTCCGTGTCCTCCTCCGCCTTGTTGGCCCCCTTGGCCTGGCTCATCACAGGTTCAGCGGCCTCCTTCACCGGCTGCTGCCCGCCTTCAGACGGCGGCTCCGCCGCGGCGCCCCGCTCCTTGGAGGCAAGCCTACTCTTGACGGATGCGGCCACCTCCGGGATACGGTCGCCCTTGTACACCCACACCTTGACTCCTATGCGCCCCAGAGTGGTGCGGGCCTCTGCCGTGCCGTAGTCTATATCCGCCTTCAGGGTGTGGAGCGGTACACGCCCCTCCATACCCCCATCCCGGCGCGACATATCGGACCCGCCGAGGCGGCCCGCTACCTTGATCTTGATCCCCTGAGCGCCGCGCTGCATGGAGCGAGAGATCGCCTGCTTGATCGCCCTCCGGTGGGAGATTCGGCGCTCGATCTGGTCCGCGACGGCGCGGGCCACCAGTGCAGCGTCGATCTCTGGGATGCGGATCTCGTTAATGTTGACGCGGATCTTCCGGCCTGTGGCCGCCTCCAGCGCGCTGCGCAGTTCGTCCACCCGCTGACCCCCTCGCCCGATGACGATGCCCGGCCGCGCCGTGTACACCGCAACCGTTACCAGATTGGCGTTCCGCTCGATCTCCACCGATGAGATGCCCGCATCGGGAAGCATGTCGCTGATAGTCCGCCGGATCGTCAGGTCCTCCCGCAGAAGCTGGGGGTATGCACGTCCGGCGAACCACTTAGCCTTCCAATCGTAGATATAGCCCAGGCGGAAGCCGTGCGGATGTACCTTCTGGCCCATGTCTACAGCTCCTCGTCCTGTACCACTATGGTTATGTTGCTTCGCCGCCGGCGCATGATGTCGGCGCGGCCGCGCGCGCGAGGCAGCGTCCGCTTGAATGTGACGCCGTCACCAACCCACGCCTTCGATACGCGCAGCGTTCGGGGCACAAGGTTGTAGTTGTTCTCCGCGTTGGCCACGGCGGAACGCACCGCCTTGGCGATAATCCGGGCGTGGGGCGTAGGGATAAAGCGCAGGAGCGCCATAGCCTCATCCACGCGCTTGCCGCGGATCTCATCCAGGATGAGCCGCGCCTTCTTGGGCGCGATCGGGGCGTGACGGGCTATCGCTCGCACTTCCATACCATCTACGCCTTCCGCACGCGGCTGACCTGTGCGGACTTGCCGCCGTGACCCCTGAACGTCCGAGTCAGGGCGAACTCACCCAGCTTATGACCCACCATGTTCTCAGTTATGAAGATGGGCACGTGCCGCCGGCCGTCGTGCACGGCGATCGTAAGGCCCACCATCTCCGGCATGATCGTCGATCGCCGCGCCCAGGTGCGGATAACCGTCTTCTCACCGGATCTCACTACGTGCTCCACCTTTTTCATCAGTTTGGGGTCCGCAAAAGGCCCCTTCTTCGTCGAACGAGACATCGAAATCCCTACACGTCGTACCGTCTACGCACGATGTACTTGTTTGTGTCCTTCCGGCGGCGGGTCCGGTAGCCGAGCGTCGGCTTACCCCAAGGAGTCTTGGGTCCCGGCAGGCCGATGGGAGAGCGTCCCTCGCCGCCGCCGTGAGGATGATCTCGTGGAGTCATGGCAGTGCCCCGTACCTTGGGCCGGCGGCCCATGAGCCGCCTGCGGCCCGCCCGCCCCAGCTTGATCTGATCGTGCTCCACGTTGCCCACCTGGCCTATGCTCGCCATGCAGCCGGCGTGGATACGCCGCACCTCGCCGGAGGGCAGGCGCACCATAACGTTATCGCCTTCGCTGGCCATAAGCTGAGCGGAGGCGCCCGCTCCGCGCACCAACTGCGCCCCGTGGCCCATGTGCAGCTCCAGATTGTGTATGAGGTTGCCAGGAGGGATGTTGCGTAGCGGCAGGGCGTTGCCCGGCTTGATCTCCGCCTCAGGACCCGCCATCACCGTGTCTCCCACGGCCAGACCCACCGGCCAGATGATGTACCGCTTCTCCCCGTCCGCGTAATGGATGAGAGCGATCCGAGCCGACCGGTTCGGGTCATACTCGATAGAGGCGACTTTGCCCGGCACGCCGGTCTTATCCCGTTTGAAGTCGATCACGCGCAGCCTGCGCTTGTGGCCGCCGCCGCGGTGCCGCACGCTGATTCGGCCCTGGCTGTTTCGGCCGGCCTTCTTGGACAGGGGCGCCAGCAGCGACTTCTCGGGTCGCTTCTTGGTGATCTCATCGAACGTATAACCGCTGGCCCCCCTGCGCCCCGGCGACGTCGGCTTGTACTGTTTGATACCCATAGCTACATGCCCTCGAACAGCTCGATCTTGTCATCGGGGGTAAGGGTGACCACGGCCTTACGCCAGTTCGGTCGATGGAAGGTGTGACCGCCCCTGGAGCGCCGTGACTTTCCCTTGACGTTCATCACGTTCACGTGGACAACGCGCACGCTGAACGCCTTCTCCACAGCCTCCTTGATCTGGTGCTTGTTGCTGACGCGATGAACCTCAAACACGTATTTGTTCTCGCCGCCCAGCCGCGTTCCCTTCTCCGTGATCAGGGGCCGTCGCAGGACCTCCAGAGGATGGATCGCCTTGGACATCGGCTAGGCCTCCTCTCCCTTCTTGGCCCGTGGCCGCCGCCGGGTGGGCTTTCGCTCCTCATCGGGCGCCGCCGGGGCCTTCTCCTCCGCCTCCGCCTTGGGCCGCCGCGCACGGCGGGCCGGCTTCTTCTCGGCTTCCGCCTCCGCCTCCGCCTTGGGCCGTCTCACCCGTCGGGGTGGCTTCTCCGCGGTCTCCTCCGCGGTCGCCTTTTCGGCGGCCGCGGCCTTGCGACGGCGCGGCTTCTTTTCCGCCGTAGCCTCCTTCTCCTTCGCAGCCTCCTGGGGAACGGGAGCACGCCTGCGACGCGGCTCCGGCTCCTTGACGGCGGCGGCCTTGCCCGCCTGCGCGCCCCATATCTTCTCCACCCGGCGTACCCCGTCTTCAGTGAGAAGCAGATCACGGTGGGTGAGAAGGTCGACGACGTTCAGGTAGGCAGCGGGCAGAACCTTCGTTTTCTGGAGATTGCGAGCGCTCACCAGGACGGAGCGGTCCGCGTCACTGGTGACGATGAGCGCGGAACGCTCGACGCCCACGTTCCGCAGGATGCGGAGCATCTCCTTGGTGCGGGGCCGCGCGAACTCGATCTGGTCAACCACATGGAACTGACCGTCCGACACCTTACCGGATAGGGCGGAGCGGATAGCCAGCCGCTTCATCTTCTTGGGTAGCGCCTGACGGTAGCTGCGAGGCAATGGCCCAAAGGCGACGCCGCCGCCCGTGCGCAGGGGAGAGCGGCTGCTCCCCTGGCGGGCGCGACCGGTGTACTTCTGGCCCCGGATCTTGCGCGTGCTACCCCGGACCTCCCCCCGCGTCTTGGTGCTGGCCGTGCCCCGCCGTTGATTCGCCCGCTGGGCGACGAACGCCTGGTGCAGGACGCCGACGTTGGGGGTGATGCCGAATACGCTGTCATCCACCGTGATCTGGCGCACCTGTTTCCCTTCAGCGTTGTGCACAGCGAGCTTCATGCTACCGCGCCCTCCCGTGCTTGGAGAGTCGCACCTGCAGGACAACATCTTCGTTCCCGGGTACGGCGCCCTGAACCATCAGGACGTTTCGCGAGCGGTCGGACTTGATGACCCTGAGGTTCTTGACCGTCACCTGTCCGGTTCCCATGTGTCCCGCCATCTTCTTGCCCTTGACGACGCGCCCGGGGTCCGTCCCGGCGCCGATGGAGCCGGCGGCACGGGCTCGGTCGGACTGCCCGTGCGTACGCGGCCCACCGTGGAAGCCGTGCCGCTTCATGACCCCGGCGAAGCCGCGCCCCTTGGAGGCTCCCGCCACGTCCACCAGGTCATCCTCCTCGAATATCTCGCATCCGACCTTCTTGCCGACCTCCCACTCGCCGATGTCGTCCACGCGGAACTCTCGCAGACAGCGGAACTGACCAAGCCCCTTCATGTGGCCCTTTTGGGGCGAGTTCACCCGCTTGCGCACGCCGTAGCCCAGCTGTACCGCGGCGTAGCCGTCGGTCTCATCCGTCTTGACCT
>MGNZ01000045.1 GCA_001795235.1 Chloroflexi bacterium RBG_16_64_32
TGCGAAACTCGTTCCCGGCCATCCTCATCGCCATACCGATCATCTTCCAGCAGGAGATACGGCGCTTCCTGGAGCGAGTGGGGCGCACCGGCCGCTGGCCGTGGCCGGGCCGCCAGCTCTACGAGGGGATCGTGGATATGGTGGCGGACTCCGCGCTGAGCCTGTCGGCGAACCGCCACGGGGCGATCATCGTCCTGGAGCGGGAGGCCGGCCTGGAGGACTACATCGACTCCGGCGTGAAGCTGGACGCGGCGCCCTCCACTCACCTGCTGCAGGGGATCTTCTACCCCAGCTCCTCCCTTCACGATGGCGCTCTCATCATGAGGGAGGATCGGGTGGCGGCGGCGGGTTGCACGCTACCGCTGTCTGACCGCAAGGACCGCGAGCTATCTGGCCTGCGGCATCGCGCCGCCCTGGGCATCTCCGAGAGGACGGACGCGGTGGCCGTGGTCGTCTCGGAAGAGACCGGGGACATCTCGGTGGCGGCTACGGGAAGGATGATTTCGCGCCTGGACGGGCCTCGCTTGAGGGGCATACTGCGCAGCCTGCTCATCCCGGCGAGCGAGCTGGACCGGCCCACAAGGCGGCGCCTGCCGGGGCGGAGTCGCTGAGGGCGGGCGAGGGACGATGGAGCGGCTAAGACAGCTTCTTCGGGAGGCGCTGGGCTTCCTGCGCGAGCTGATGTGGCCCACGGCGTCGTCAATTCGTAACAACATGGGCTTGGTGGCCCTTTCGGTGGTGCTGGGGTTCGCCCTGTGGATATTCGTTACAGACACGCAGAACCCCACCCGCTCCGGCGTCCTACCCTTCGACCTGCCGGTGGAGGCGGTCAACGTGCCGGGAGACCTGGCCCTGGCCGGGTCGCCCGTCAACGTCCGAGTGCGAGTGGAGGTCGCCGACGACGCCTGGAATACGCTATCGGCGGCCGATTTTAAGGCCACGACGGACCTGGACGACCTCCAGGCGGGTACCTACGACCTCGCGGTGCGGGTGGAGCCGCTCACCGGCCGCGGGGGCTTAAGAGTCCTGCAGGCGATTCCGGACACAGTAGAGGTGGAGCTGAAGAGCCTGTTCAGCAAGTCCGTGGCCGTGTCCGTGAACCTGGAAGGGTCGGCTCCCCCGGGCTACGAGACGAGCGTACCGCAGGTGGACGCGGAGTCGGTGCTGGTGACGGGGACGCAGGACAGGGTGACACTGGTGAACCAGGCGGTGGCCACGCTGGACCTCACCGGTCGCACCGAGGAGACGGCCCAGGCGCTACGCCTGGAACCCAGGGACTCACGAGGATTCCTGGTGGAAGGGGTATCGTTAGAGCCCGCATTCGTGAATGTATCGGTGGAGATAGCGCAGACGGAGTTCAGCCGCGCCCTGGTCGTCTCGCCGGCCGTCACCGGCTCGCCAGGCGCGGGGTACGACGTCGTCAGCGTGTCTGTGGAGCCCCCCGTGGCCACCGCGTTCGGGCCACCGTCCTTCGTCAGCGAAGCGGCGACTCTACGTACGCAACCGATCGACATAACGGGGGCGACGAAAGACATCGTCCGCACGGTTGCGCTGGACCTGCCGGTTGACGTGAGCGTCAGCGGAGGCACCAGCGTCACGGTGACAGTGCGGATCCAACCTGCCCAGGGGCGGCTCACGCTGGGAGTGACCGCGGTTGCCGTGGGATTGGGCCCGGAGTTCACCATGAGCGGCGCGTTGCCGGTGGTGGCGGTGGTACTTCTGGGAGAGCTGCCCACGCTGCAGGCGCTTCGTCCCAATGACATCGCGGCCACCCTCAACCTGTCAGGACTGGGTGCGGGTGCGCACGAGGTGACCGTGAGCGTTTCCGCCCCCGCCGATGCACTGGTGGCGTCCGTTTCTCCGGAAACGGTGACGATCACGCTGGAGCCGAGGTAAGTGTGGCCCGCGCCAAGGCTCGTCCGTCTCCGGCCGCAGGCATTACCGGGAAGCCCGTCGTCGCCATCGTAGGGCGGGCAAACGTCGGCAAGTCGACCCTGTTCAACCGTTTTCTGGGCGGCCGCCCGGCCATAGTGGCGGACATGCCGGGGACGACCCGGGACCGCCTCTACGGGGAGGCGCAGCTCGGCCGGCTCTCGTTCGTCGTCATCGATACCGGCGGGCTCGAGCCGGCCGCGGAGGAGGGCTACCCAGCGCTGATTCGCCGTCAGGTTCAGATGGCGATCGAGGAGGCGGACGTGACCCTGTTCTTGGTGGACAGCGTCTCCGGAATCACGCCCATAGACCAGGAGATCGCCCAGCTTCTGAGGCGGACGGACAAGCCCGTGCTCCTGGTGGCCAACAAGGCGGACAATGACAGCCGCCGCGAGGCCGCCGCCGAGTTCTATGAGCTCGCCCTGGGCGAGCCCATCCCGCTGAGCGCCTACCACGTCATCGGCCTGGGCGATCTGCGAGAGAGGCTGGAGGAGCTGCTGCCCCCCGCGGAGCCGGAGGCAGCGGTCGACGTGCTGCGCCTGGCGATCGTGGGGCGGCCAAACGTCGGCAAGTCGGCGCTGGTCAACACGATCCTGGGCCAGGAGCGGGTGCTCGTGAGCCCGGAGCCCGGGACGACACGTGACGCCGTGGACACGCCGTTCGAATACCAGGGGAAGCGGCTGGTGCTGATCGATACCGCGGGCATCCGCCGCCGCGGCCGGGTACAGCGCGGCATCGAGAAGTACAGCGTCATGCGGGCAGAGGAGGCTCTGGCGCGCGCCGACGCCGGCCTCCTGGTGTTGGACTCGCAGGAAGGGCTGGCGGCCCAGGACCTGCACATCGCTGGCTACGTGGCGGACGCGTACAAGGGGCTCATCGTCGTCGCCAACAAGTGGGACCTTCTGGACGACTCGCACGAAGACCGGGAACGTTTCGCCCGCAGAGTGCTAGCACGGTTACGGTTCGCACCCTGGGCGCCGCTGGCGTTCGTCTCGGCAAAGACCGGCCTCAACATCGAGGGGCTGCTGGATCTGGCGCTGGAGGTGGGCGAGACCCGCCTCCAGCGGGTGCCCACATCGGAGCTGAACACGGCGGTGCAGCGGGCAGTAGCTAAGCACGGTCCACCGTCCAAGGGCCGACGCGCGCTTCGCATCCTGTACGTCACCCAGGCGGAGGTGAACCCCCCCACGTTCGTGTTTTTCGTGAGCGACGCCTCCCTTCTGCACTTCTCATACCACCGCTACCTGGAGAGCGCGATCCGCAAGGTATTCGGGTTTGAGGGCACGGCGATCCGGCTCACCTTTCGCAGCAGGGGCGGCGACTGATGCTGCTGGAGTTCGCGGCCGTCATCGCCATTTCGTATCTCGTCGGATCGGTCCCCTCCGGATACATCGCCGGGCGAGTCCTCAAGGGGATCGACGTTCGCGACTACGGCAGCGGCGCCACCGGCGCCACCAACGTCATGCGGACGCTGGGCAAAGGGCCATTCCTGGCAGTGTTGCTGGCCGACGCGCTGAAGGGCTACACACCGGTGCTCGTCACCTGGTTCGTATTTGAATCGCACGACCTCCAGGTCGCTTCCGGCCTAGCCGCGGTCCTGGGCCACGACTTCCCGCTGTATATCGGCTTCCGTGGGGGCCGCGGCGTTGCCACCTCATTCGGGGTCTACGCGGCGCTGGCCTTCCCCGTCAGCCTCGGCGTGGTGGCTGTGGGGGTGTTCATCGTGCTGGCCTTCCGCTACATGTCTCTGATGTCGATAGTCACGGTGCCGCTGGGCGCCCTGGTGCTGCTGCTGCTGGCGGTGTTCGAAGGGGGAGACCACTACACGTACACGAAAGCCGTGTTCGGCGCCTTCGCGACGGCCCTGGTGCTCATCCGACACGCGGGGAACATACGCCGCCTGATCATGGGGACCGAGCCGAAGGTTGGCGGGGGCGGCGGCCGGCGGGAAGCGGCCCCATCGGGCGGCTGACGGGCAAACTCCTTTCCGGCGTTGTAGAATAGCTTGTGGGAGCCTGCGCGCTCGCAGAGGCCACGCATGGAGTTTTCAGACTATCTTCGCGATCTGGCGGACCCGGCCACGCATCTCAGCGTCGCCGGCCTTCAGCAACTCCATGATCTCAACCGCGAGCAGGTTGAGACGTTCCGCTCCGCGTGGCCCCAGATCCCTGCTGAGCGGAGACGGCAGGTGGTTCGCCGGCTGATTGAGCTGGCGGAGGACAGCGTGGACCTCAATTTCGACGCTGTGTTCTTCGTCGCCCTGGGAGACGAAGACGCGGCCGTCCGGTGTGATGCGGTGCGCGGATTCTGGGAGTACGAACGGCAAGACCTCATCGGCCCGCTGTTGCGCCTGCTGGAGACAGACGAGGAGCCGGAGGTACGGGCGGAGGCCGCCCTCTCCCTCGGTCGCTTCGTCCTGCTGCGGGAGTTCGGTAGTCTGCGGGAGCAACACTTCCAACAGGTTGAGCTAGGCCTGCGGCGGACGATAGAGGATGACTTGGAGGAGGACGAGGTGCGGGCAAGAGCGCTTGAGTCTATCGCGGCGTCGGGGCGACCGTGGGTGCAGGAGGCTATCCTCGCGGCCTACCAGAGCGAGGCGCCCCGCGTGGTAGTCAGCGCCCTCCATGCGATGGGCCGAAGCTGTCAGCCACGGTGGCTGCCCGTGCTGACACAGGAGCTCACCAATGACGACCCCGAGATCCGCTACGAGGCCGCCCTGGCCCTGGGCTCGCTGGCCGACCGGACGGCGGTGTCCCACCTGGCTGCTCTCCTCGACGACCCAGACCTGGAGGTGAAGCAGGCGGCGATCGCCGCCCTCGGACAGATCGGCGGCGGGGAGGCGAAATCGATGCTACGCTCGGTGATCAAGGACTCCTCGACCAGCGTTCGAGAGGCCGCGAGCGCTGCCCTGGCGGAGGCTGACTTCGCCGAAGACCCGCTTTCCGTGGAGTATCGGGTGTAGTGAGCGCACAGAAATCGCACAAGATGCCGGTAGAGCGGGCCATCTCCGCTGGCGGCGTCGTCCTGAGGGAAGGGGCAACCGGCCCCGAGGTCGTGATCTGCGGCCGCCAGTCCGACGGGGTGTGGGGACTTCCCAAGGGCACGCTTGACGAAGGCGAATCGCTGGAGATGGCTGCCGTACGCGAGGTGAGCGAAGAGACCGGCCTGAAGGTGGAGATCGTGAAGAAGATCGGCGTCATCGAGTACTGGTTCACCGGCGACGGCGTGCGTTACCACAAGTGGGTTCACCACTACCTGATGCGCGCCACCGGCGGCAGCATCGCCGACCATGATTTGGAGCATGACCGGGTGGAGTGGGCGCCCATCGATGAAGCGCTGAATACGCTGACCTTCAACAACGACAAGAACATCGTGCGGCAGGCAATGTCGGAGGTGACGGACGCACCGTGAGCAGCTTCCCGCACGACGACGTTATCGCCCGCGGCCGAAAGACGGTGGTGCGCCGCAAGCGGATGGCCGACGCCGCCGACGAGTACGCCTGGCGCAGCGACGTGGAGCTGGCCCGGTTCGATGCGTCCACCCCAGTTCGCGTCCCCTTCGAAGACTACCAGCGCAACTGGTGTTTCGACATCCGTTTCACCGACACAGCAGGGCGCTCCTTCGCCGTGGAGGATGAGACCGGACAGCACATCGGCAACATCATGTACTACAACCGCAACGCCGCCCGCCGCGAAGCCGAGCTTGGCATCAGTATCGGCAGGCGGGACTGCTGGGCTCAGGGGTACGGCACGGACGCCGTTGCCGCTCTGGTGGCCCAGCTATTCCGCACGACCGACCTGCAGCGCCTCTACCTGCACACCCTGGACTGGAACACGCGCGCCCACCGCTCGTTCCGGAAGGCGGGATTCGCGGACTGCGGCAGCACGTGGCGCCACGGACACACGTTCATCACGATGGAGGTGCGCCGCCAGTGGGTGACGTCGGAGGTGTCCGCGGGGAGCGTGCCCGCCTGAAGTTGTGGGCGACCTGAAGGTCGCCCCTACGTGTGGCTAGGCTTGCGGTTTGGGGGCAGGCCGGCCGGGTAGGTGCATTACACGTCACGGTTGACCCCGCGCTACGCTCGGAGTAGCACCGTAGCTCAACGCGTGATTCTGAGCCCTTCGCTCTGTCATTCTGATCCGCCTCAGGCGGAGAAGAATCTAGGCCCCGCTCAGGCAAACGTCCGCAGGGATAAACTCCGCGAAGAATCTGCAACCCCGCTCAGGCAAACGTCCGTAGGCATAGACTCCGCGAAGAATCTCGTCTACTCCGCCACCAGGATGAAAGTACCCGTGGACCGGGAGCTAGGCCGAAGCGGGCGACCTGAAGGTCGCCCCTACGCTTGCGGTTGAGGAGCAGGCCGGCCGGGTAGGTCAAGATCCCGGGGCGGCGGCGCCGGGTTCTCCAAGCCGGCCATGAGGTGGCTGGGCACCAACGAAACCAACTCCTCCAGATCCCACTTGCCGCCCTTGGTTATCTGGCGCACGGGCATCTCCTCTGCCGCCAGTGATACGTTGCCGCCGCCGACGTGGAAGATCTTGCCGTTGACGTTCCAGGCCTCGTCCGTGCAGAGGTAGACGGTCATGGGCGCCACGTGCTCCGCCGTCGTCTCCACGAGGCGCGCCGGGGGGGCGGCAGAGGCCATCCCCCGCTGCGCCCGCACTTGGCGGGCCGCATCGGGGACTGCCGCGGTCATCCGCGTCTGGGCGACCGGGGCGATGGCGTTGCAGGTGACGCCGTAGCGCCCCAGGTCGCGCGCGACTACGCGGGTGAGACCGGCGATACCGGCCTTGGCGGCGCCGTAGTTGGCCTGGCCGGAGTTGCCCCTGAGCCCCGAAATGGACGAAAAGTTGACGATCCGGCCATACCGCTGCTGTCGCATGAGCACAGACGCCGGCTTGATCGTGTTGTAATGGCCCTTCAAGTGGACCGAAATTACGGCGTCCCACTCCTCCTCGCTCATGTTGAAGATCATGCGGTCGCGGAGGATGCCGGCGACGTTAACGAGGATATCGATGCGCCCGAAGGCGTCCACACACTGCTTGATCATGTTCTCGCCGCCGGCCAGGTCGGCCACGCTGTCGTAGTTGGCGACCGCCGTGCCGCCGGCGCCGCGGACCTCATCCACCACCTGGCCGGCGGGCCCGGCGTCATGGCCGCTGCCGTCGACGTTGACGCCGGGGTCGTTCACGACGACGTTGGCGCCTTCCTGGGCGAGGAGAATGGCCACCGCCCGGCCGATTCCGCGGCCGGCGCCGGTGACAACTGCGTTGCGGCCCTTCAGTCTGTCTGTCATGTCCCGTATCTCCTGTGGAAGTGGAATCAACTCCCGCGCTAGAGGCAGGGCTGAAGCCCCTCCTGAGGCGGGCAGGCCCTGCAGCTACTGGATCACCGTTCGCCCCTACTGGTTCCCTGCCGCCTGCGGCTCAGGCTGTGTCCGCCCCGGCACGTCCAGGCCTTCCGGCGGGGGCGCCGGATTACGCACGCCCTCCAGCATCTGCGGCACCATCTGTGACAGCTCGTCCAGCGTCCACATGCCCCGCTTGAAGATGGTGCGAGAGGGCAGCGGGTGGGCGAGGAGGGCAACGGTGCCCGCGTACACCAAGAATATCTGTCCGTTGACGTTCCAGGCGTGGTCGCTGGCCAGGTAGCAGGTCATCGGGGCCACGAAGTCCGGCGCCAGTTGCTCCAGCCGCCCGGCTTCGGGGGCGTCGGCGGGCTCGGAGCCGCGGCGCTGCTGGGGGATGGTGGCGGTAAGGCGGGTCCAGGCCCGCGGCGCGATGGCGTTGCAGGTTACGCCGTATCGTCCCAGGTCGCGCGCGACGACGCGGGTGAGACCGGCGACGCCGGACTTGGCGGCGCCGTAGTTGGCCTGGCCGGCATTGCCCCAAAGTCCGGACTCCGACGAGAAGTTGATGATCCGGCCGTAGCGCTGCTGCCGCATCAGCACCGACGCAGGCTTGATGCAGGCGAAGTGGCCCTTCAGGTGGACGGCGATCACGTCGTCCCACTCCTCCTCGCTCATGTTGAAGATCATGCGGTCGCGGAGGATACCGGCGTTGTTCACGAGGATATCCAACCGCCCGAAGCTGTCCAGGGCAGAGTTGATGATGTTCTCTCCGCCCACCATCGTGGCCACGGAGTCGTAGCTGGCGACCGCGATCAGGCCTTTGTCCTTGATTTCGGCGACGACCTGCTCCGCGGGGCCGTCATCGTGTCCCGCGCCGT
>MGNZ01000046.1:0-2718 GCA_001795235.1 Chloroflexi bacterium RBG_16_64_32
CGCAAGACGGCCATGACCATCATGTTCACCGGCCGGCCCTGGCGGAGGCGGTGGGCACGGAGCAGCCCCTCCCGCATGAAGCCGCACTTCTGATAGCAGCGGACGCCTCGCACGTTATCCTCGTCCACCTGGAGATCCACGCGACGAAGGCCCAGCTCATCGAAGCTGTAGCGCAGCACCCGCCTTATGGCGTCCGTGCCGTAGCCGCGGTTCCAGAACTCCTTCTCGCCGATGGAGATGCCCAGTGTGGCGCGGCCCTGCCCCTCGTCGATCGCGTGCAGCCCCAGGTTGCCGATGGGTTGCCCTTCCCCCGTCTCGATGCACCAGAGCACGCGGCTGGGGTCCTCGCGCATCTCGTCATACCACTCCCGCTCAGACTCCAGCGTAAGCTCGGGCTCGTCCGACATGGCCAGCCAGCAGCGCACCTCGGGGTCGTTGAACCAGCGCACGAACAGCGCCAGGTCTTCCTCCCCCGGCGGCCGCAGGCGCACTCGCTCCCCCGCCAAAATGCTCTCTGATATCAAAGTGCGCTCATGGTATCATAGGCAGCCGAACTGGCGGAACGGACCCTGTTCTGAGCACGTCGAAGGAACCTGTCCTGAGCCTGTCGAAGGAGGCGCCCGTGCAGCTCTTCAAGGACGGCAGCCTGCGGTTGACCAAGGTAGGCCCCCTGGGGCCCTTCGCCAACAACGCCTACGTCATCGCCGACAGCGAAACCGGCGAGGCGATCGTCGTGGACATGCCCACTGAGAGCGCCCGGACCCTGGAAGCGGCGCGAGGCCTGCGGGTCACAGCCATCCTCCTCACCCACTCGCACCCCGACCACTGGGGGGAATACGACCTGGTGAAGGAAGCGACCGGCGCCCCCGTCCTCTGCCACCCGGACGAGCGGCTGATGCCGGCGGAGAAGATCGACCGCCCGCTGGCCGACGGCGACAGCCTGACGGTGGGCGGGGTGACGATCACGGTGATCCACACCCCGGGGCACACGCCCGGTAGCTGCTGCTTCCTGGTGGGCCGCCACCTCATCTCCGGCGACACCCTGTTCCCCGGCGGGCCCGGCCACTCCAACAGCGCACGGGAGCTCCAACAGACGATCGCCTCCATCAACGAACGCCTGTATACGCTTCCCGATGCCACCATCGTCCTCCCCGGCCACGGCGACAACACCGCCATCGGCCGATCCCGCCGGGAGTACGCCGCCTTCGCCTCCCGCCCCCATCCGCCGGACCTCCACGGCGACGTGCTGTGGGAGTCGAGCTAGGGGCCCTCACCCCAACTGCCGTCACCCCTCTCCCTCACGGGAGAGGGGCCCGGGGCGAGGGTGGCCCGTCGCGTTGACGCTGCCTGCGACGCGCGCCTACACTAGCCGCAGAGATCGATGAACTTTGGCGAACCCCGCCCGCCGGACGCGCAGGCCTCCCGCCAGCGGCCCGCCATGCTTTCTCAACAATCCATGGGCAACGAGTTCTTCCACCGCTCAGTCCTTCCCAACGGCGTTCGCGTTATCACGTCTGCCATGCCCACAGCGCGCTCGGCTTCCGTCTCCCTGTACATCGGCACCGGCTCCCGCTACGAGCGCGATGAGGAGGCCGGCCTCTCCCACTTCCTTGAGCACCTGCTGTTCAAAGGCAGCAGGAAGCGGCCCTCCGCCAAGGAGATCGCGGAGGCGATCGACGGGGTCGGCGGCGTAATGAACGGCGGCACCGACCGCGAGCTGACCGTGTACTACGTGAAGGTGGCGCGGCCCCACCTGGACCTGGCCCTGGACGTCCTGGTGGACCTGGTACGGCACCCCCTCCTCGACCCCGCAGAGTTCGAGAAGGAGCGCCAGGTCATACTGGAGGAGCTGGCCATGGTGGCCGACTCGCCCCAGCAGCTCACGGACCTCCTCCTGGACGCCACGCTGTGGCCCGATCAGCCCCTGGGCCGCGACGTCGCCGGCACGCCGGACTCCATTTCGGCCTTGACCCCGGAGATGGCTGCCGTGTGCCTCCACCGCCAGTACGTGGCCAACAACGTCGTCATCGCCCTGGCCGGCGACATCGACCACCGGCAGACGGTGGACGCCATCGAGGCCGCCGTGGGCGACTGGGAGGCGGGCACCCCCAGCCGATGGTTCCCAGTGATCAACGGGCATGGCCCACGCTCCGGGCTGCGCTATAAGGCGACGGAGCAGGCCCATATTAGCATCGCCGTGCGCGCCCTCCCCCTGAACCACCCCGACCGCTACGCCCTCTCGTTCCTATCCATCATCCTGGGCGAAGGGATGTCATCACGCCTGTTCCTGGAGCTGCGTGAGAGTCGGGGGCTAGTGTACGACGTCCACACCTACGTCACCCACTTTCTGGACACCGGCGCGTTCACCGTCTACGCCGGCGTCGAGCCCAAGAACGCGGTGGAGACGATTCAGGTGATCCTGGAAGAGTTGGCGCGGATCCGCGACGAGGGGCCGACGTCAGACGAGCTCACCAAGGCGCGCGAGCTGTCCAAGGGACGGCTCCTCCTGCGCATGGAGGACACCCGGGCCGTCGCCGGCTGGCTGGGCGCTCAGGAGCTCCTCCTGGGCGAGGTCCGCAGCGTGGATGACACCCTGGCCGAGATGGAGGCGGTGACCCTTGACGACCTGCGACGGCTGGCCCGGCAGCTTCTGGTGGCAGAGCAGCTCTATCTCGCCGTCGTAGGGCCGTACCGTTCGGACAAGCGCTTCTTGCCCCT
>MGNZ01000046.1:2800-3068 GCA_001795235.1 Chloroflexi bacterium RBG_16_64_32
TTTCAATGAATTTTCGGCCTGGCGTCAGGATTTTCGTCACCCTGGCCGCCGGGTCTCGCCGCACTGCGAACCGCATCCGTTTATCCGTTCGGCATCCGTTGTCAGACAGCGCGGAGCCGCCCCGCCGCGCGCGGCGAGGCGGTCGCGAACCCCCAGAAGGGCGAAGGCCAGGCTTAAGCCTGGCCCTCACGGATTTCGGCGCTGCCGCCCCGGTCAGCTAGTAGTCCATCGGTGGCGGGCCCGCGTATCCGGCCTGAGGCTGCTCCGG
>MGNZ01000046.1:3124-7181 GCA_001795235.1 Chloroflexi bacterium RBG_16_64_32
AGGCGGCGTTCTCCAGCGCGGTGCGCGTCACCTTGGCGGGGTCTATGATGCCGTGCTCGAACAGGTCACAGTACTCATCGGTGGCGGCATCGTAGCCGTAGCCACCGTCCTTGTGCCGCAGCACCTGGTCCACCACTACCATCCCCTCCTGGCCGGCGTTCTCGGCGATCATGCGCAGCGGCTCCTCCAGAGCCTTCCTGAGGATGGCAACGCCCGTCGCCACATCGCCGGAGAGGGAGCCCTCCAGCTTGACCAGGGACGTAGTCGCGCGCAAAAGTGCGACGCCGCCGCCGGGCACGATCCCCTCCTCCACAGCGGCTCGCGTGGCCGACAGGGCGTCCTCCACCCGCAGCTTCTTCTCCTTGAGCTCCACCTCGGTAGGCGCGCCCACCTTGATGACGGCGACGCCGCCGGCCAGCTTGGCCAGCCGCTCCTGGAGCTTCTCGCGGTCGAAGTCTGAAGACGCGTCGTCCACCTGGGCCTTTATCATCTTGATCCGGCCCTGGATCGCCTCGTCGGTGCCGTGGCCCTCTATGATCACCGTATCATCCTTGGTGGACACCACACGGCGGGCGCGGCCAAGGTCGGTCACCTGTGTGTTCTCCAGCTTGCGGCCCATCTCCTCGGTGATGTAGGTACCGCCGGTGAGGACGGCGATGTCCTCAAGGGTCGCCTTGCGGCGGTCGCCAAAGGACGGCGCTTTGATGGCGAGGGCGTTAAGGTTGCCGCGAAGCTTGTTGACCACCAGGGTGGCCAGGGCCTCTCCCTCACAGTCGTCGCAGATGATCACCAGGTTCTTGGTCGTCTGAAGCGCCCGCTCCAGCACTTGCAGCAGGTCGTTCACGGCGGACAAGCGCTTGTCGGTTATAAGGATGTACGGCTCCTCGATCACCGTTTCCATGCGGTCGGGGTTGGTGACAAAGTAAGGCGAGATATAGCCACGATCGATCTGCATTCCCTCAACGAACTCGGTCTCCAGGCGGATGCCCTTCCCTTCTTCGACGGTGATGACGCCGTCCTTGCCCACCTTTTCCATCACGTCGGCGATGATGTCGCCGATATCCGGGTCGTGACCCGAAAGGGTGGCCACCTGGGCGATCTGCTCCTTGCCTGCCACGGGCTTCGCCAGCCGGCCCAGCCCCTCCACGACCGTCTCCACGCCCCTCTCGATGCCACGCTTTAGGTCCATAGGGTTGGCGCCGGCGGCGACGTTGCGCATCCCCTCGCGGACGATCGCCTGGGCGAGGACAGTGGCGGTGGTCGTGCCGTCGCCGGCGACGTCATTCGTCTTAGTGGCGACCTCGCGGGCAAGCTGGGCGCCCAAGTTCTCGAAAGGGTCCTTGAGGTCGATCTCCTTGGCCACGCTGACGCCATCGTCCACCACGGATGGGGGCCCGAACTTCTTTTCCAGCACCACGTTTCGGCCTCGCGGGCCCAGGGTTACGCGGACGGCGTCCGCCAGGGCATCAACGCCGTCCTTCAGGCGGCGGCGCGCCTCCTCACTAAATAGCAACTGCTTGGCCGGCATGGATCCCTCCTAGTCTTGGCATCTGGTTTTCAGCTAGCGGAGCAAGAGTGCCGCAATGGGGCACGGAACTACGCCTCGCAGGATAATGTTTGTTCCTTGTTCCTGGTTCTCTGCGGCCTATTCCTGCCGCTATCCCAGCTTGGCCAGGATGTCGGACTCACGGAGGATGAGAAACTCCTCGTCTTCGGAGCCCAGGACGCCGCTGGGAACCTCCTGGCCGGTGTACTTGGCGTAGAGGACGCGGTCGCCCACCTTGACGTCCATGGGCAGCCGCTTACCGTTGTCGTCCAGGCGGCCGGGGCCTACGGCCAGCGCCTCACCCATCTGTGGCTTCTCGCGGGCGGTGTCGGGGATGACCAGGCCGCTGGCGCGCACCTCGTCCTGTTTCACCTGCTTGACCAGGATGCGGTCTCCCAGAGGAACGAGCTTCGCGGTCTTAGCTTTCGATTTGGCAGTCTTCACGGGCACCGATGATACCTCCTTCTGATGTGGATTTAGAAGCGAGGTTAGCACTCTAAGGGGGTGAGTGCTAACCAAGAGGCATATTAGTGGTTTCAACGGTAACGCGCAAGGGGTGTGATATTTCAGGACAGGTGAGACAGGGAAGGGGGTGAAAAGGCCGCCCGCCGGTCAGGGCAGAGGGAGCGCGGGCCCCTCGGCCAGGCCGTAGGCGTAGCGATAGCGGGCGTAGTGCTCCAGCACCAGCTCCACGTAGCCCCGCGTCTCGGATAGGTTGATCGTCTCCAGGAACACATCCGGGTCGTTGGGGGCGTCCTCTCGCCAGCGGAGGGCGTTGCCCGGGCCGCCGTTGTAGGCGGCCAGCGCCGCGGCGACATCGCCCTCGAACAGCTCAAGCTGGGCGCCCAGGTAGTGGGCGCCGAAGCGAAGGCTGACGTTGGGGCGCAGGAGGTCCCCGTACGTGAAGTCGGCTTCCTCAAGCTGGCCGGCGATCTCGTCCGCGGTGGAGGGGATGACCTGGGTCAGGCCCAGGGCGCCGGCGAACGATTCGGCGTCCGGCAGGAAGAAGCTCTCCTGACGGACCAGAGCCAGGAGGAGCAGGGGTGGGAAGCCGTTGGCCTCCGCCTCGACAGTCCCCAGGTCGAGGAAGTCGGTGGGATAGGCGAGCCGCAGCAGTGAGGGCGGGGCGTCGGCCCGGTCTCCAATGACGCGGGTGGCGGCGCGGGCGGCTGGCTCCGTCTGGCCGAGGTCGTCAAGGGCTCGGGCATGGCGGTACAAGAGCCAGGGCCGGCCGGAGATGTCGTTGGTTAGAGCAGCAAACTGGCCCCGCGCTTCGTCCTGGAGGCCTGCCTGGAGAAGCTCGAGCCCGCGCTCCCAGGCGACGCCTGACGTTAGTGCGAGGCTGGCTTGGCGATCCTCCGGACCCGCCCAGGAGGCGAGCCAGGTTTCCACCGCCGGCCAGTCCGGCGCCGCCGCAGGGGGAGCGGGTTCGGACAGCAGCAGCGGCGGCTGGCCTGCCAGGAGGGCGGCCGCCCGCAGGCCGAAGTAGTCCCAGGGCGCTGTCTGCGATGCCTCTGCCAGGTGGCCGTCCGCCGACGCGGTATCGCCGACTGCTAGGGCTGCCTTTGCCAGCCAGAATCGGGCACGGGCTGTTTCCTCAGCAGGGGCGGTCTCCATGTAGCGGGTCCAGTGGAAGATTGCGTCTGCGGGCTGGCCCTGGCGGAATCGCAGAAATCCGGCGCGGAACAGGGCCTGCGGCGCTCGCCGCGAGCCCGGCGCGGCATCTGCCAGGCCGGCGTAGGCGGCAACGGCCTCGTCCGTGCGGCCCAGCGCCTCCAGGAGCAGGGCGCGCTCCCAGGCCGCCTCCCCGAAAAGGGGGCTCTCAGCAATGTCCTCCAGTTCCGTCAGGGCGGCCGCGTACTGGCCGAGCGCGTCGTCGGGCCGGTCCGCGCGCTCGGCCAGCAACGCCAGGTAGTAGCGGGCCGTGGCTTGCCCCACAGCGCTGGTGTCCTGCGCCAGGGAGGTCTGGAGCGCCTCTTCGGCCTGATCGTCTAGGCCGTGGTTGTAGAGAACGACGCCGCGGTCGGCGGCGCTGAGGAGGGGCGCTGCCGCGCGCTGGGGCTGGTCGAGGGATTCCAGGGCTTTCGGGTGCCAGGGGTAGCCACGGGCAAGGTCGATGAGCGCTTCCTGAGCCCGCTTCCCTTCGCCGGTACGACCGGCCAGAGCGGCCAATTGCCACAGCGACTCGCCGCGGTCAAACGGCGTGGCGGCGTCCCTGCTGAGCCGCTGCCATGTGGCCAGGGCGTCCGCTTGGAGCCCTGCGGCCTCCTGGTTTCGGGCCAGGGCGAACAGCGCCTCCGTCTCCTGCGGCGGAGGCAGCTCCTCCGCCAGGGCCAGCTCCAACTGCTGGATGGCGGCGCTCGCCTCTCCCTCTGCCACAAGCGCTGCTGCCAGCTTGAGACGGGCGTGTGGGGTGGCGGCCGCCCCGCCTTCAATATAACCCTCGAGGGATTCGCGGGCGGCGGCTGCGCTCCCCATCTGGAGCTGGGCGGCGCCCAATAGAAGCAGCGC
>MGNZ01000046.1:7188-17334 GCA_001795235.1 Chloroflexi bacterium RBG_16_64_32
TGCTCATCAGGCGAGGGCGAGAGGTCCAGGAAGGCGGTGAGGGCCTCCACGGCCTCCTTGAACCGCCCTTGCTGGTAGTGAACGTGGGCCAGGCTCTGCAGCGCCCGCCGCTGGTCCTCCACCACACCCAGGCGGGCGCCGGTGGTGTAGATGGCCATCGCCTCCTCCACATCGCCGTCATGACGTAGCTTATCGGCCAGATCCAGGTCCAGGGGGACACCGGCCGCTGGTGGCGGGGCGGTGGCCGTTGGAGCGGGGCCAGAGGCCCGCGGGCCCGCGCCGCCGCAAGCGACCAGGACGGCGAGGAGCGCGCAGCTCGCCGCAACGATAGGAGCCGCCGCCAACAAGCCGCAGCGGGTCTGGTCGCCCGTGATGCGCGTCTGATATTTCGTTGACAGCCCTCCGAGGCTGATGTTACGCTAGCCCCATCTGGCGCGGCAATTGCCGCCACCTCCCGTTGCCCCAATGAACCTCATCCGATGCACCATCGTGGATCGTCAGGGCGCGGTCAGCTTCGTAGCCCACGGAGATGCTCTTCCGGCGCTGGTGGCGGCCTGTGCAGCCAATCCCCGCAGCTTAGACGAACTGCTGCAGCTGAGCGAGCCGTATTACGGCAATCTGAGGGAATATGTGGAGGCCGGGCTCGCCGTGTTCGACGAGTTGAACGTGCGCGGCCGCTACGATGCCATTCACCGGACGCTGCGCCGCATACCATCCCACGAGCAGCCCGTGTTTCGCATCGTTGACGGCTTCACACGGGAGGCCAGCCTGAGGCCGGTAAAGGCCGGGGCGATCATCTTTAACCTGAAGGCGAAGCGTATCGTGCAGGTGATGAACTCCTACCGAGAGATCCGTCGCAGCGGGCAGGCGCGGATCTATGATGGCCGCGGCTACACAGGAACGGTGTTTAGCTACCGCCTGCCCAGGGAGTGGGCGCTTGTCCCATAGGTCTAGCGCCAAGAAACTTTTGCCTGAGCCCGGCGTTGTAAGAAATTGGAGACCTCATGGTTCTTGACCGCCCGCAGTCCAACGGCTGGTGGGGGCGTCCACTCTGCGCAGAGATAGACCTGGACGCCTTCGCTTATAATGTCGCCGCCCTCAAGCGTCATGCCAACCCGGCTGCGATGGCGGCGGTGGTGAAAGCGAACGCTTACGGACACGGCGCCCTCGGCATCGCCAGGGCTGCTCTTGAAGCGGGCTCGGATCGTCTGGCTGTTATCTGCGTGGACGAGGGCGAGCAGCTCCGGCGAGGCGGTATCAGCTCACCCATCCTGGTGATGGGCCACTCGCCGGTGAGCGACGCCCGCCGCATCGTCGAGCTGAGGCTGACGCCAACGGTCAATGATCTGGAGATGGGACGGGCTCTTGCCCGCGAGGCGGAGACGGCGGCCCTGCGCCAGCCCCTGCACCTGAAAGTGGACACCGGCCTCAACCGGTACGGGACCGCTCCCCAGGAGATCGTGTCCCTGGCGCAGGCGCTGCGCGAGATGCGAGCCCTGGAGGTTGAAGGGGTATTTACCCATTTCGCCAGCGCCGATGAGGGTGACAAGCGGTTCACTCTGGACCAGTACAGCATTTTCCGGGCCGCGGCGGAGAAGCTGCCCTGGATACCAGTCCGGCACGTGTCCAACACGGCTACCCTTCTCGACCGGCCGGAGATGGGCCTGGACATGGTGAGGCCCGGCATAGGGATGTACGGCCTGTACCCCTCGCAGAACGTGAGCCGGTCGGTTGACCTGAGGCCGGTGCTGCGGCTGACGAGCCGTATCGCTCGGCTCACCTCCCTCGCCCCCGGCGATAGCGTCAGCTACGGCCGCACCTGGCGGGCCAGCCGGTCCAGCAACATCGGGCTAGTGATGTGTGGCTACGCGGACGGCCTTCCGCGGTCACTTTCCAACCGTGGTTCGATGATCGTGAGAGGCAAGCGGGTGCCTATCGTCGGTCGCGTGTGCATGGACATGTGCATGGTCGATGTTACGGACGTGCCGGAGGTCGAAGTGGGGGATGAGGTGGTGATCATCGGCCGCCAGGGCGAGATGGAGATCACTGTAGATGAGCTGGCTGATTTGTGCGGGACAATTAGCTATGAGGTTCTCTGCGGCATCTCGGCTCGGGTACCGCGACTGTACCTGCGGGCAGGCCGCCTAATGGGAGCGGAGACGTTGACCACGCCTTTGGCGCAGGAAGCGCCTGTAACAACCGCCTGACCACTGGCTACCGATTGACCGCAGGAACTGGAACCGCCTAAAGTGACACCAACGGGGATGACTATGCCGTGAGCAGGCAACGTGAGCCGTTTGAACGACCGCCCCGGCCGGGGCAAGAGCCGTCCGAAGACCGGAGCGGCCGTCGCTTCAATCCCCTCCTGATTGCCGGTATTGCCGCGTTTGCGATGGCCGCTTTCTACGTGCTGCTGGTCGTCGTCACCATCGCCGATGACATCTTTCTTCCGGGCAATGAGATCGGGATCGGTGTCAACCTCCCTGGAGTGGACAGCGGCGACAACCCTGGGGCCGCCGACATCGACGAGCGGATCAACGTCCTGTTCATGGGCCTCGACCGCCGGGTCGGTGTTCCCGAGCAAACGGCGGCCCGCACCGACTCGGTGTTTGTCCTTACCATAGACCCATTCAGCAAGACGGCGGCCGTGTTCTCCATCCCCCGCGACCTGCTGGTGGAGATACCGGACGGCTCCGGGGGCTATATGCAGGACCGCATCAACGTTGCCTGGGAGCTGGGAGAGTTCACCTATGATGACTACCCTGGTGGCGGGCCGGGGCTGGCCATCGACACTATCGATCACAATTTCGGCATCCCCATCGACCACTACGTGATCCTGGACTTCGCCGACTTCATCGCCCTGGTCGACGAGGTGGGAGGAGTGGAGATCGACGTCCCCGAATACGTGGCCGATTCCAGCTATACGGACTGCGAGGGGTGTTACCCTTATGCGATCGAGTTCTTCCCGGGTGTGGAGCACATGGACGGCCAGACGGCGCTGGCCTACGCCCGCATACGCAAGGGGTCAAACGACTTCGAGCGGATAGAGAGGCAGCAGTTGGTGATCCAGGCGGCCGCCGAGAAGGCGCTGAGCCTGGACGTGTTTGTGCCGCCCACAAACGCTCTGGACCTCTACAAGAAGTTCAAGGACGCTGTGCAGACGGACATCAGCGACCTGCGAATTCCAGGGTTAGCCAAGCTGGCGCAACAGGTCGGGAGTGACAACATTCGCATGGTGTCCCTGGCTAGCGCCACCTACGCTTGCGGGAGCGAGTGCAGTGGCGCGGTGCTGCTGGCTGACTGGGACAAGGTGGAGGAGCTGAAGGCGCAGGTGTTTTCAGACGGCAAGATTCAGGCGGAAGGGGCCGTGGTAGATCTTCGGAACGGGACGGAGGAGCCGGGGCTGGCGCAGGGGATCGCCGGCTACCTGCAGAGTCAAGGGATCTACCCAGAGGACCTTCTGGTGGGCGATGCCGCCCAGGTCCATAACCGTACGATAGTGCTGGACCTGAACGGCAAGGGGTACACGGCAGAAAAGCTGGCGGAGTGGCTGAGCCTGCCCAGCGGTAGGGTTCTCAGCGCCTCCGCTCCTGAGGCCGCCGAATTCGCCGACTCCGCGGGCGATATCGTGGTCGTGTTGGGCTCCGATGCCCCCGTGGTCGCGGCCGCCGTTTTGCCTGAGAGCTAGGTCACCTGCAGCGCCAACGTCTCGGTCCCACGACCTCAGACCGGCGACTCCTCATTGACATCCGCCCAGCCCTGGCGCACAATCGCGGCGGGTGGGCCCAAAGTGAGGGGGAAAGGGCTATGAAAGCCGAGCGTCCTGACCAGGCGTCGAAGGAACAAGTGGCTGACCGCGAGATCGCGAAAGCGATTGCCGATGCGCTCGCTCAAGGGAAGAACAGGCAACAGATAGTAGAGCAACTAGTTGCCACCGGGCTCTCTGTGGAATCGGCCAGAGGGTTCTTGAACCGGGTTATTCCCGGCTAGCCGCCGGCCCCCCGCCGTAGGCGGGCGCCTCCGCGCGTACCAACCGCTGCTAGCGAGATAGAGACCCGCCCTGAGGCCAACGCTGTGTGGTGGCCATTGACACAGCTACACAGGCTGTGTGACACCTCTCAACCAATAGAAACCTACCGCCCCTTTGCGTGCGCGTCCGTTATGGCCGGCACACCGCTCAGGGCGGTAGGTCTCTCAGTATTCTGTTGTCGGATTCCGAGTGGGTCTTGGGTATTACCCCTGGCCGAACCAGCTCCCCATCTGCATGAGGACGCCCATGTCACCGGTGAAGGTGAACTGACCGCTCATGAAAGCGGTGGCGCCGTCCAGCTCGCGACGGCTGATCTTCAGCCAGACGTCGGACGGGGAGTTGATGGTGACGGTGGCGCCTTCGGTCTCGCCTTCGTTGACCTCGCACTTGCCGTCGCCGACCTTGACTATGTAGTTGCCCTCCTCGGCGCCGGTGAACTTGAACTGGATGGTGGCGTTTACGCCTGCGGCCTTGTCCGGCTGAAAGGCCGTGGGCATGCCATCCATGACCTCCTTGACGCTGTTGGGCAGTGGCTGTTGGGTCATATGTGTCCTCCTTCTTTTAGCGTTCGCTAAGCTAGAGCAAAACCCGCACTAGAATATCACTAAAGACTTCAGCCCGTCCATACCCAGGCGCGATTCGTACGCTTTTCTCCCCTCGTCAATGCGGAAACGGTGGGTGTTTATCTCCGCCGCCTGAGGCATGACGGTGAGCAGTTGAAGGGCGCGCCGGTACTGGTCGGGCGTGGCGTTCTGGCTGCCGGTGATGGTGATCTCGTTGTAATGGACGGCGTTAGGGTCCAGGGCCACGGTGCTGCCGGCGGGGAACCCTCCGAAAAGGCTGACCGTTCCCTGTCGCCGCACCGCGGCCAGAGCAGGCTCCAGCAGCGATGGGACCCCCGTGGTCACCACAACCGAGTCCACACCCAGGCCGCCGGTGGCGTCCAGCACCACTGGCTGCAGGTCGTCCCGCCGGGAGTTGACGGCGGCGCTGGCGCCGAGCCGCACGGCGTGCTCAAGGCGCTCTTCGTTGAGCTCGCTCACGATGATGGTACCAGCCCCGAGGGCGCGGGCCAGGAGGAGGTGGAGCAGTCCCATGGGCCCGGCCCCCAGCAGGAGCAGCGAACCACCTGGGGAAACGCGACAGGTCTCCAGCGAGTTGAGGACGCAGGCCAGGGGCTCGGTCAGCGTGGCCACGTCCGAGGGCAGACCCTCCGGGACCGGAAACACGTGGCCCAGGGAGACGATAGAGGCGGGGACGCGCAGGTACTGTGCCAGGCCGCCGTTCTCCTCGTAGCCCAGGGTGACGCGTTCTGGGCAGCGGTTGCGCAGGCCGCGCCGGCAGTAGAAGCAGCGGCCGCAGGCGATGATCGGGCAGAGCGCCACCCGCTGGCCCTTCTGGAATCCTTCTGTGCCTTCGCCGATCTCCTCGATCACGCCCACGTTCTCGTGGCCGGGAATCACCCCGATCCGGGCCTTCTTCTCTCCCTTGTAGACTCGAATATCTGAGTAGCAGAGACCGGTCGCCTCCATGCGCAGGACCAGCTCGCCGGGGCCGGGATGGGGTTCCGGCAGCGACTCCACGCGGATGTCGCCGGGGCCGTGAAAGACGCAGGCTTTCACAGCTCCACCATCGACTGCGATTCGAGGCGGGCACTGGGGAAGTCGCCCTCAGGCGACCCCTTGCTCGCCAGCTCCTCGACGATGGACAGGACCGAGTCTACCTCCTCATCCGTATTAAAGACGTGGAGGGAGAGACGGGTGCATGAGGCGTCCGGTATCGTTCGGGCGACGATGCGGCCGTGCTCCCACAGGCAGGCTGTCATCACCTCCGGCGGCACGTTGGGCAGCGAAAACGAGACCAGGCCGGAGGCCACGGCTTCCTCGCCTTCGGGGCTGACCATGCGGACGCCCGGGACGCCGGCCAGGCCGCTGGTGGCGTATCTCGCCAGGGCCCGCGCGCGCCGCCATACCGCCTCCAGGCCAATCCCCTGCACGAACTCGACGGCCGCAACCAGTCCGGCGAGCAGCGGCACGCTGGTCGTGGTGAGTTCAAACTTCTCGATGATGTCTACCTTTGGCCGGAACTCGCCCCGGAAGTCGTAGTGGGCGGCGGCCCGGTGGGCCACCTTGGGCGCCTCCAGCCGTTCGATGAGGTCGCGGCGGACGTAGAGGGCGCCGGTTGCAGCGGGGCCCAGGAGCCATTTGTGGCCGGGGAAGGCGCAAAAATCGCATCCCATCTCCCTAACGTCCACCGGCATCTGGCCCACGGACTGGGCGGCGTCCAGCAGCACGTAGGCTCCCTTATCGTGAGCCAGGCGGCAGATCTCCGCTATGGGCAGGAGTTGGCCGCTGGCGTAGGTCAGATGAGAGAGAATGATGAGCTTCGTGGCGGGCGTCAACGCCGCCTCAAACGCGGCGAGGATTTCCGCGTCGCTGTCGCCTGTCGACAGGCCGACTATCTTTGCCGTCACGCCGTACCGTTTGCGGCTGTAGTAGAAGGGTACGATTACGGAGGGGTGCTCGAGACTGCAGGTTATCACTTCGTCGCCGGGCACAAGGCCGAGGCCGCTGACCACGATGTTAATCCCTTCCGTGGTGTTCTGCTGGAGGGAGACCTCCTCAGGGGTGGTATTGATGAGGTCTGCCAGGGCGCGTCGGGCGCTCCGGCACACCGCCAGCCTCTTCTCGCTGACCGGGGGCGCAGTGGGCGCCTCCGCTTCCATCAAGAAAGTCTCCTGGACAGCGGCGATCACGGAGCGGGGGCACGGCCCTTGCCAGCCCGTGTTGAGGTAGGTCAGAGAGGCTGTTGCCGGTATTTCGGTGCGGATTGACTGAACTTCAGCTGAGGCGACCACGGATCGGCCTCGCCAGCCATGGCGCGTTAGGGCGAAGGACTACTTCTCGGCCTTCTTCGTCCTGCGCACCTTGGTGGTTTTACTGGACTTTCCGGTCTTGGTCTGGCGCCGCTTCGGCTTTTCGGCCTCAGTTGGCTGGGTCTGGAGGGCGGCCACGGCCGCGTTGTACTTGAGCACAAGGCGCGACTTGCGGCGGGCGGCCGCGTTGGCGTGAATGGCGCCGTGTTTAGCCGCACGGTCCACGGCGCCGAGCGCGGCGCGGACCGACTCGCGAGCAACCTCCGGGTCGCCGGCGACGATGGCCGTCTCAGCCTTCTTCACGAACGTCTTGGTGGCCGTGCGCACCACACGATTGCGCAGGCGTCGCTTCAGCGACTGACGATGGGCCTTTGCGGCGGATCGAGTAGCCAATTCTCCTCCTTGGCGGTGATGGGCAGACCTATGATACGAGGCGCGGTTCGCGTTTGTCCAGCGCGGACGCTCCGCCGCGAGGCGATGGAGTCGCCGGACGGAAAGAGGAAAGGCCGAACATCGCGGGTTCGCTTTAGGAAATCTATAATCCATCATTGATTTTCTTGACACCTTCTTCTATAATGTGCCCGCTCTCCCTTCGCCCCGGCAGTAACCGTCTTCAGCTATTGTGGTAGGAGATCGCCCGTGCCCCACCAAGATAGACTGCTAACCTGTCGCGATTGTGGCGCCAGCTTTACGTTCACCGCCGGTGAGCAAACGTTCTACGCCGGTCGTGGCCTTGCGAACGAGCCCGGTCGCTGTCCCTCTTGTCGCAGCGCCCGCAAGGCAGGGGGGTCCCCTCTCGGCGCCGGCTACGTGCACTATGGTCCCTTCGCCAGCTTCGGGGGACGCACGCCGCGACAGATGCATCCGGCCACCTGCGCCCACTGTGATCAGATGACGGAGGTCCCCTTCCTCCCCCGGGGCGACCGGCCGGTATATTGCTCCGACTGTTACGCCAGTACCCGCCAGGCCGCGCGTTAGCCGAGTGGCTCGTCTCGGCCCCCCGACTGGCTGCGCCTCCGGCCTGGCCTACGGCCTATGGTCCCTGGTGGCCCGCATGATGGGTAGCCGCTGATGTCCGACTACAGCGAGGAGCAGGAGGCGATCCGCCGGGTGGTGCGGGAGTTCGCCCGCAAGGAGGTGGCGCCGGGGGCGGCGGATCGCGACGCCAGCAGCCGGTTCGACTATTCGCTGTACCGCCGCCTGGGGGAGCTGGGCGTCCCCGGCCTGATGTTTCCGGAGGCCCTGGGCGGAGGCGGCGCTGACCTTCTCACGTTCTGCCTGGCTGTGGAGGAGGTAGCGCGGGTGGACCTCTCCCTCTCCTGGACAGCGGCGGTGGCCCCCGTAGGCGCCCAGCAGATAGCGATAATGGCCACGCCGGAGCAGAAGCAGATGTGGCTTGACGAGTGGGTCAAGCCGGTAATCCGGGGCGAGGCCACCACCGCCGCCGCCATCACGGAGCCCGACGCCGGATCCGACACCGCCGGCATCCAGACGCGCGCCGTCCTGGACGGCGACGAGTGGGTCATCAACGGCAGCAAGGCGTTCATCACCAACGCCGGCCTGGATAACAACCTGTACGCCACGGTCCTCTGTCTCACGGACCCAGAGGCGCGCCGGTTCGATACGATCATCGTCCCGAAAGGGGCCCCCGGCTACCGCATCATGCCCGCCTACAGGAAGATGGGCCTCCGCTCCAGCGACACGCGAGAGCTGGCCTTCGACGACTGCCGGGTGCCCGCCATAAACCGCATCGGCTCGCCGGGGGGCGGCCGCGGGCGCACGGTGCGCGGCTTCTTCGCCGCCCGCATCACGCTCGCCTCAACCGCCCTCGGCCTGGCCGAACAGTGCCTGGAGATAGCCTCCGCTTACGCCCAGGAGAGGCACGCCTTTCGCCGGCCTATCGCCGGCTTCCAGTACGTCCAGGGGATGCTGGTGGAGATGGCGCTCAACGTGGAGCTGAGCCGCCTGATCCGGGATAAGGCGGCGCGCCTGTTTGACCAGGGCCTGCCCCACGGCAAGGAGGCGGCGATGGCGAAGTGGTTCTGCTGTGAGTCCGCCAAGCAGGCCGCCGACTACGCTGTGCAGGTCTTCGGCGGCATGGGGTTTATGGACGAGTGCCCGGCCTCCCGCTACTATCGCGACATCCGCGCCGCCACGATAGCTGACGGCACCACCCAGATCCAGAAGCACGTAATCGCCCGCGAGATGGGGCTGCTGGGATAGGGGGTAGCGGCGTTGCTACAGTTGGCCCGGGCCGGAGGTTGATGAGGGGTTAGGGAAACGCCTCGACCTCATGGTCTGTGCGTCTTCGCAGGAAACCTCTGTGCGACTCAGCGAGGAATTCCATCGTGTTCGGGTGCGCAGATTGAATTCCATGTTCGAGGGTCAGATGCGCTATGAACTGCTCGATACTGATTCGCCCTGTCGGAAAGTGAATGTGTTTAATCGATTCGCCTCTGCGCTCGGCGTTCACATGAAGATGGGCCTGTGGTTTCGAAGGCTGGGGATGCCTGTCGTACTCATATCTGACAACCCAAGCGAATTCGTCATCTGGATCCGCGGACTCGGAAAACACGTAGTGGGCCTCGGATACCTCGACGTGGTTGGCAACTCTCCTAACCAGTTGACGAAAATGCAGGAAGCCGTCCGGGTTGAGGTCTAGGGGTAGTATCTCTTGATTTTGGTAACGTGCGATTAGCCGAAATTCGCTGGGGCGTTCCAGTTCAAGAAAAACCAACCGGCTCGGAGAGGTTGTGGAGTTGAAGAGCCGGTTGAGGTGGTCGACGTACCGTTGGATTACAGGATCGGAACCAGACCTACGCGGCAAGTTTCAAGAGCATAGCGATTTCGCGGGCAGCAGGAGTGTCGGGCAATTCCTTCTTGGCGTACTTCTCCTTAAACTCTTCACCCGATATCCCGAGCCGCTTGCGGGCTTCGGCGTCAATCAGCGCGTCAAGCTCTTCGTCAGATAGCTGGACTCTGCTTGGCACTTCGATTGCCATTGGCTCCTCCTTAGGCACCTGTAGGGTTTCATGAATACTGGCGCTTGTCAACCTCTTGTCATCACTGGAGCACACGGTCGTGATGCCTCATAAGTAACTGTTACCGAACGAACTGGAGCTGGGCGGACCGTGGAAGGGAGCCGGCATACCTCCAGGTCAGACCCTACAGCGATCGGGCGCACCTTCACGAGGCCGCCCAGCTCCAATACAATTCCCACGCGCCGTCGAGCGCCAGCTCG
>MGNZ01000047.1:0-1736 GCA_001795235.1 Chloroflexi bacterium RBG_16_64_32
CGCCGACGGCTGGAGGGCCAGGCGGCGGGGGCGGAAGCATCACCGCCCAGATCGAGAGGGACGGGGCCGTCGCGCAGACGATGTTGTTGACAACATCCACCGTGCTGGGGAGCGGCTGGAAGCTCGCACCGTCGTACCGCTGCAACTGGAGCAGGGACTCGCTGCCCGTTACCTGCGTCTCATCATACTTTATGCAGACCGTCACATCCCCCGTGTAGGTAGCCGTGGTGTTGATATCGAAATAGAGGGGAACGCCACCCAGGCCGACGACATTGAAGGCCGTGGGTGGTGCCGGTCCGGTTGTGTTGGTCACCACGCTCGTAGTACCGCCGGTGATGACCTGGGGGAACGTCACCGAGAGTCCCGCTACCACGCCGGTGCCCCCGTTCAGGGGAACGGACACGTTCATAGCGGCGGGGGTGTTGGAGGAACAGCTTACGGTATCGGTTAGGGTGACGGCGTCTCCGGGCGGGGTATCCAGGCGATCAAGGAATATCGAGAACGTGTGCACTCCGGTGGTTACACAGACGACGAGGGGGATGCCGCTCTCGTCTTGAGCTGTATCCGGATTGTTGGCGGTGACCCCGAGGACGATAGATTTGACGTCGACGGGGCCGCAGCTCTCGTAAGCCGATGGCGGCGCTAGGGGGTTGCCCTGAACGCGTACCGACTTGCCGCTCCCGTCGCTCAACTTGAAGAAGAGCGAGTTGCCTGCGAGAGCTACTGTTTCGCCTCCCACGGTCCGGCTGCGCAGTACCGCTCCCGGGTTGGCAGTCAGGAATGCGTCCCTGGCGCCGTTGAGCTGGCTGGGCCAGTTAGAGTAGGAAATCAGATCATTGGCTGAGCCGGTTGTGGTAAGCGGGTCAATGGTGGCGTCCAGCCTAAGATCGTCGAAGCTGAACATACTCCCGAAGGCGCAGAAGCCTGGAGGGCCCACCCGTGAACTACGGGTCTCCCTGCCAACCACGGCGCCGTCCGGGACCTGGGCACCGCTGAGGACGTCCAGCAGGACTTCAGGCCCCCCGGCACCGAAGCTGGCCAGGGGCTGCCCGTCGGGGATCTGCCATGTCAGCTTGGCCTTGCAAAGGGCCCCCACAGGGCAGTCATCGTCGCCGACAAAGTCCGCCGTGTTGCCGGGAGCGGCCTCGTCGATGGTCAAGGTGAACGTAGGCGTGAAGGGAACCTGCGCTGGCGCGGACTGACTGTCCGGCTGGTTGAGGAGCGCCAGTAGCACCGCCACCACCAGCACAAACGGCAGCGACACGATACGGACGATATGCGGACGGCGGTTTCGGGGACTCTCGTTCATCGCGGCAATCCTCCTGAAGGAGGGCCCTAGCGGGAGACACAAACCAGCCCCGTTGTCGTGCCCGGCTGGTTGGACAGCGCATCGCGCTGCGCCGCACCCCCTTCTTATGTGCCGCATTATAGTCAGCCGCCGCGAAAAGTCAAGCCTTCGCCGGAAGAATTCGCCCGCAATCGCCCGCGAAGGCCCAATCTCTAGCCCAAGCGCCCCCTACTACGGCCCGAACGCGTCCAGCACCGCGATCGCGTAGGGGGCGGTGACGGGTGCGGCCGCCGGCAGAGGCCCTACCGGCGGCCGCATTGCAGACAATATTCGAGAAGCGAGACGCTAGCGGAGCCACCGCTTCCTGGTGTACCAGCCGCCCGCCGCCCCCGCCAGCACCGCCGCCGCGCCGCCCGCGATAGCAGCGTAGGTCCAGGCGGAGAGGCCG
>MGNZ01000047.1:1874-2097 GCA_001795235.1 Chloroflexi bacterium RBG_16_64_32
TGGGCCCGGCAATCCCTACGGCATCGATCTCGTCCTCGCTGGAGCACCACACCCCTTCACCGAGACAACTGTTGGCCTCGGCAACTTCGGGGGTGATCTCCATGCTGAAATTAGCGTGCACAGCGACGTACCGGAACGCGGAACCGAAGCTCCACTGAGAAGCGTAGTCGTCCGATTCCTCTACGGCGCCAACGTCAATCCAGCCATCGGCATAAACTGTGGT
>MGNZ01000047.1:2146-3624 GCA_001795235.1 Chloroflexi bacterium RBG_16_64_32
CACACCGTAAACTCCAGGGCCTCGTAAGGAGCGGGAGACATGGGGCCGTGATCGATGCTCGGGAACACGAGGACAGAAGTCGAGGCGGTGCCGAGATCCCAGAGCGTGGGAGTGGCGTCGGACTGAATCCAATCATAATCTAGGTTATCCCCCGCCGTGGGGTTAAACACGAAGTCGATGGTGTACGACCAACTGTTTGCTGGCGCCGTGCCAGTAAAGGTCCCACCCGATATGCGGGTACCCAAAGCAGCTGGCTGGACCGTGCCTGGCACGGTGATGGCAGCGATGGCCGCGGCGCTCGTGCTGACGTATGGCGTGTGGGCCGCTTGCACAGGATCTGCTCTCTCCCCCGCCACACCGAAGAGAAGGGCCGCCAAGACCGCTAAGCCCGCCAGGGCAAACATTGAGCGTCGCATTGCCGCACCCCTTTGTAACTCGCTTGTAACCGTTGGTCCGTTGTCATCTGGGCGCTCTCCCCTCTAGAATGCAAAATGCTAGGGCGTGCGCCCGCATTCCTTAGCTCCGGGCCCTGGCGGTTACCGCCGCCGGGGCCTCTCTATGCCCTTACCCTAGTTCATCGCCGCGCTCCCGAAAACGCAAGAACGCCGGACCCAACCTGCCCTAGGTAGGCCCGGCGTCTGAAACCGGTGGGAATAGCGGACTTGCCGCAAGCGTCGCACCCCCTTGCCCGCGGGGGGAATTATACGCGTCCGCCGACAAATGTCAAGCCTTTACGTGCGCAATTTGGGGTTTTCTCCAGCGCACCCTGAGCCGGCCTGCCGAAGGCCCCTCAACTCGATGCCCCAGCGTTCACGCTGGGGTCGCGCGCTCTTCGCCCCCTACAGCCCGAACGCGTCCAGCACCGCGATCGCGTAGGGCGCCTGCTCCCGGCAGGCGTCGCACTTGATGCACTTCGCCTGGTCGATCCGGTAGTGCCCGTTGTCGCGCACCACCGCCGCCGTCGGACAGATCGCCTCCGCCTCCGGCAACCGGTCCGAGTGGTGCACCACCTCGTAGCGCACCAGCCCCCGGCAGACCTTCGCCGGGCAGCGCTTGTGGTACAGGTGCTCGTTCAGCTCCTCCTCGAAGAAGCGGAACATCGACATCACCGCCGTGGGCGCGGCCTGAGCGTGGAAGCAGTTGGCGTAGCGCATGGTGTCCGCCAGCAGCCGCATGATCTCCGGGTCCGAGCTGCGCCCCCGGCCGGCGGCGATCCGCCGCAGGATCTCGAGCAGCCGCCGCGTCCCGGCGAAGCAGGTCGTGCAGCGCCCGCACGACTCGTCCTCGGCGAACCACTCGAAGTAGATGCATAGGTCAACGATGCAGTTGGAGTCGTCCATCACCACCAGGCCGCCGGAGCCCAGCCCCATGCCGCGCTCGCGGAACGGCTCCGGCTCCAGCGCGATACCGACATCGCTCGCCGGGACGATGCCGGAGAGCGGCCCGCCGGGCTGGACCGCCTTGAGGGCGCGCCCCTC
>MGNZ01000047.1:3660-5337 GCA_001795235.1 Chloroflexi bacterium RBG_16_64_32
AGTATCCCGACGCGACGCACCTGGCCGGAGAGCGAGAACATCTTCGTCCCCTTGTGCTTCTCCGAGCCGACCGATGCGTACCAGGCGGCGCCGTTGCGCAGGATCAGCGGCGCGTTGGCGTACGACTCCACGTTGTTCACGTTGGACGGCTTGCCGAACACGCCCGCCTGGGCGGGGAAGGGCGGCCGTATCTTCGGCATCCCCCGCGAGTCCTCGATCGACGCGATCAGCCCCGTCTCCTCGCCGCAGACGTAGCTGCCCGCGCCCCGCACCACCTCCAGGTCGAACGCGAGACCAGAGCCCAGCACGCTCCCGCCCAGGATCCCCCGCTCCCGCGCCTGCCGGATCGCCTTCTCCATCCGCTCCACCGGCAGCGGGTACTCGTCGCGGATGTAGATGTAGCCGTAGGCGGCGCCCGTGGCGTAGCCGCCGATGACCATCCCCTCGATGACGAGGTGCGGGTCGCTCTCCATCAGGTTGCGGTTCACGAAGGAGCCCGGGTCGCCCTCGTCCGCGTTGCAGATCATGTACTTCGGCGTCACAGGGGCCGTGCGCAGGAAGTCCCACTTGCGGCCGGTGGGGAAAGCGGCGCCGCCGCGCCCCCACAGGCCGGACGCCAGCACCTCGGCGATCACCTGCTCGTCGGTCATCGCCAGCGCCTTCGAGAGCCCCTCGTAGCCACCGCGGGCGATGTAGTGGTCGATCTCCTCGGGGTCGGTGACGCCGCAGTTCGCCATCAGCCGGCGCTCCTGACCGGCGAAGAACTCCAGCGAGCGCAGCGGCGGCACCCCGTCCAACGGGTCGTCCGCCAGCACAGCCAGCGCGAGCTCCGCGACCGTCCCCTGGCCAGCGACTGCCCCCTCGATGAGCTGTGGCACCTTGTCTGCCGTCAGGTTGCCGTAGAGGACGCCCGGCTGGCCCGGCCGCCGCACCTCCACCACCGGCTCCGCGTAGCAGAGCCCCCAGCAGCCGGTCACCATCACGTCCGCCTCGAACCCCCGCTCCGCCAGCTCCCGGCGGATGGCCTCCAGCGTCTCCAGCGCGCCGACCACCCGCGAGCAGGTCGTCACGCCGACCTTGATCAGGGGTCGCCGCGGCTCCGCGAACGGCTCCCAGGCCGCCAGCGCCTTCGCCCTCAGCTCTTCGTACGTCGACATCCTGATTCCGGTGTAGCGGCGACCTTTAGGTCGCCACGTGGAGGGCTAAAGCCCTCCGCTACATCTCTCCCCCCTCCGTCAGGTCCGAGGCATCGCCGGGAGGGGATGCCGCCTCTGCCGGCGCTCCCTCGCCCTTCTCGCCCAGGCGAGTCGCCCTCGGCGACAGCCCGCACGCCAGCTTGATCGCATCGCTTACGGACAGCGGGCCGAGGTACTTCCCTTCCAGCCGCACCAGCGGCGCCAGGTGGCAGGTGCCGTCGCACTGCACCAGCCGCAGGCCGAACGCCCCGTCGGGCGTGTTCTCGTTCATCGCGCAGCCGAGGACGCTCTCCAGGACGCGGCGGATGTTCGTCGAGCCCTTCAGCAGGCAGGCGGGGCCGCTGCACCACTCCACGGTCGTCTCCGCCGGCGGGACGGTGCGTATCTCCGAGTAGAAGTCGAGCGCCCCGTACAGCATCGACGGCGTGGTCCGGAACTGGCCGGCGAGGACCGGGATCGCCTCCCTGGGCACGTAGCCGTA
>MGNZ01000047.1:5960-6351 GCA_001795235.1 Chloroflexi bacterium RBG_16_64_32
GGATCTGCCGCGCCTCCGCGTCTATCGCGATCCCCACCGGCTCGCGGAACTCGCCCGGCCCGCCCCCCTGGCCACCGGCCGACGCCAGCGGCTTGCCGTCCGGCGAGAACTCGCGGATGCGGTTCGTTCCCGTATCCACCACCCACACGTTCCCGTCCCAATCGACGGCGATGGAGCGCGGGCCCCACATCTCGTCTTCGCCCGGGCTGATGAGGCTGGTCGCGGCCTTACCCCAGGCGGCGACGAGGTTCAACTCGGAGTCGAACCTCTGGACGCGGTGGTTCCAGGTGTCCAGCACGTAGACGTTCCCCTGCGCGTCCAGGGCCAGGTCCGCCGGCTGGTTGAACTCCCCCTCGCCGCTTCCGGCGGCGCCCACCGCCTTCAGGAAGCG
>MGNZ01000047.1:6357-7405 GCA_001795235.1 Chloroflexi bacterium RBG_16_64_32
CGGCCCGAACTTCTGGACCCGCGCGTTGCCGGAGTCGGCGACGTAGACGTTGCCCAGGCCGTCCACCGCCAGGCCGCCAGGGTCGCTCAACGCCCCCGGCGCGTCGCCGCCGTGGCCGATCGTCAGCCGCCCTTCGACGTCCGGCCCCGCCGCCGCGTCGTAGGCCAGCGGGAAGTAGGCGCTGGCGTCCACCGATCCCAGCCCGCCCGGCGGCTCGCGGTCGCGGAAGTACCGCCACCAGGTCTCCCAGGTGCTATCGCGCGTGAGGCTTCGCCCGAAGTCCCGGATCGCCAGCCACAGGTCGTCGCGGCCGATGTCCCGGTACACCTCCGGGAACCACCAGCGCAGCCGGAACGGCACCGGCTGCTGGTAGCGGTCCAGGTACGGCGCCACCCTATCCTCGTGCTCCCGCGCGATGAGCAACACCGCCCCTTCCGGCGGGTCGAACTCTTCGGAGATCCTGTCGTAGCGGATGGCGTAGTCGCGCAGGTACCAGGCCCAGGGCCAGGTGTAGGTCGTGTCCACCACCACCGGCAACTCGTGGCCTTTGCCGCTCGTCCGCGCCACCCGCTCGATCCGCTCCATGATGTCGGGCACGTCTGGGGATGTCTGTGTGTAGACGATCATCTCGCGCGGCACGTCGCCGTGCTCGAAGGCGGCTACGATCCCCGTCCTCACGCTGAGCAGGGCCAGCCCGCCGAATACCAGGGAGACGACCATGACGCCCAGCCGCCGCCGGCCGAACGGCGGCGCCAGCGCCAGCAGCAACGCCAGCGCCGCGCCCGCCAGTGCCAGGCGGAGGGTCTGCTCGTCGCTGGGACCGAAGGCGGCGAACGCCACGGCAGCCGCGCCCAGCGCCGCCGCGGCGAACGGGAGCGCGATGGCCGGTAAGGGTAGCAGCCTCCACGGCCGCGGCAGCCGCTCGAACACCTTCCCCAGCGAGTAGGCGGCCAGGATCACCAGCGGCAGGCTGGTGTGGACGCTCAGCCAGGGCATCTTCTCGCCCACCCAGGAGTAGCCGACGATCGCGGCGGCGGCCCAGAACACC
>MGNZ01000048.1:0-508 GCA_001795235.1 Chloroflexi bacterium RBG_16_64_32
GGATCGCCGCGCGGGCGGAGGCGGACCAGATACGGATCGCCGCGCGGGCGGAGGCGGACCAGATACTGGTGTCGGACGTGGTGCGGCAGCTGGCGGCGGGCAAGGGCTTCCTCTTCTCGGAGGAGGGAGACGTTAATCTGCGCGGGTTTGACGACCCGGTGCGGCTGTACTCGGTACGGCTCTAGCAGGCGCGAACTGTTTATTTCCTGACCGAAGCGTGCTATTCTTGCCGTACGTTTCGCCCTTACCTCAAATGAGCGGACCATGAAGCAGCAGATCCAGTTCGTGACCGCCCCGGACGGCGTCAACATTGCCGTGGCCACCGCCGGGTCAGGTTCACCGCTGGTGATAGTGCCCGGCTGGATCAGCCATCTGGAGCTGGACTGGACGTGGCCCCAGTCCCACGACCTGTTCGACCGCCTGGCCCGCAACCATCTGCTGGTGCGCTACGACAAGCGTGGCACTGGCCTCTCCGATCGTGACGTCAGCGACTATTCACTGGAGGCGC
>MGNZ01000048.1:1544-1783 GCA_001795235.1 Chloroflexi bacterium RBG_16_64_32
AGAGCTCAAAGGCTTCGAGGACCCGGTGCGGCTGTACGCAGTCGGCTGGCAGGGGTAACCAACCCTCGAGGAAAGCCAGCATCCGGCTTTACGGCCGGTCCCATCCATTCAGCGACCGATATTTCCCCATTGCTGTCAATTTCGCCCCACATCATCGCGTGAACCTACCGTGCGGTTGGGTTATCATCGCTTAGGTTAACGCTGGCCCTCCGCGGGCGTTCCTACTACAGAATCGGCAG
>MGNZ01000048.1:1803-2025 GCA_001795235.1 Chloroflexi bacterium RBG_16_64_32
TGCGGGCCTGTAGCTACGGAAAAGGCAGGCGTCTTTCGATGGCAATAGACACCGCATCGGCGGGCGACGTGCGTCCCATCAAGATCGAGGAGGAGATGCGCGCCTCCTACCTCGACTACGCGATGTCCGTTATCGTCTCGCGCGCCCTACCGGACGTTCGGGACGGCCTGAAGCCGGTGCAGCGCCGGATCCTCTACGCGATGTGGGATATGGGGATACGCC
>MGNZ01000048.1:2155-2358 GCA_001795235.1 Chloroflexi bacterium RBG_16_64_32
GCCAGGGGAACTTCGGGTCCGTCGATAACGACCCGCCGGCGGCGATGCGCTACACGGAGGCCCGCCTGGCCCACATCGCCGAGGAGATGCTGGCGGACATAGAGCGCAACACGGTGGACTTCGTGCCCAACTTCGATGGCTCCCTGGAGGAGCCGTTTGTGCTGCCGGCGCGGCTCCCGAACCTGCTGGTGAACGGCGCCTCC
>MGNZ01000048.1:2457-2720 GCA_001795235.1 Chloroflexi bacterium RBG_16_64_32
GCAGACCTGACGGAGATCGTCAAGGGGCCGGACTTCCCCACCGGCGGTGTCGCCTTCCGCTACGAGACGGTGCGGCTGCCGGCGACGAACGGCGAGGGCCCGACCAGCGAGCGGCGGGACGCCATTCGCGCCGGCTACGCCGAAGGCAAGGGCCGCGTGGTAGTCCGGGCGCGCGCGCACATCGAGGAGATGGCGCGGGGCGGGCGCTACCAGATCGTGGTGAGCGAGCTGCCCTACCAGGTGAACAAAGCGGCGCTGGTCGA
>MGNZ01000048.1:2913-2987 GCA_001795235.1 Chloroflexi bacterium RBG_16_64_32
CGGGCGCCCGCGGACGGTGAGCCTCAAGCGGATGCTGGAGTCGTTCATCGACCACCGGCGCGAGGTGATCCGGC
>MGNZ01000048.1:3195-3294 GCA_001795235.1 Chloroflexi bacterium RBG_16_64_32
GGCTGGAGCGCGACAAGATCCAGGAGGAGTACGCGGAGATCATCAAGCAGATCTCCTACCTGGAGGACCTGCTCGCCAACCCCCGTAAGATCGACTACC
>MGNZ01000048.1:3342-3468 GCA_001795235.1 Chloroflexi bacterium RBG_16_64_32
GCAGGACACAGATCATGGACCAGGAGCCGGAGGAGTTTGGGGAGGCGGACATGGTGGCCCACCAGGACGTGGTGGTCACCCTCTCCACCCTCGGCTACGTGAAGCGGCTGCCGCTGGACACCTACC
>MGNZ01000048.1:3551-4322 GCA_001795235.1 Chloroflexi bacterium RBG_16_64_32
TGGTGGCCGACACGCACGACGACCTCCTGTTCTTCACGGACCGCGGCCGCTGTTTCCAGATCAAGACCTACGAGCTTCCGGACGCCGCCCGCACGGCCCGCGGCATCCCCCTGATCAACCTGGTGTCTGTCGACCAGCGGGAGTGGGTGACCGCCGTGGTGCGCCTGCCGAAGGACCTGGCGCGGGACTACATGGTGATGGGCACGAAACTGGGCGAGGTGAAGAAGACGCCGCTGAAGTACTTCGCCAACGTGCGCCGCGGCGGCCTCAACGCGATGGACCTGGAGGCCGCCGACGAACTCGTCTCCGTGAAGCTGGCCAGCGACGAAGACCACGCCATGGTGATTACGGCTCAGGGCAAGTCGTTGCGGTTCTCCGTCGGCGCTCTGCGCTCGGCGTCGCGGCAGTCGGGCGGCGTGCGGGGCGTCAGGCTCGCCAAGGGCGACCGGGTGGTCGCGCTGGATATCGCCAAAAAAGACGAGGCGATGCTGGTCATCACCTCTCAGGGGTTCGGGAAGCGCACGCCGGTAGCGGAGTACCCGCTGCAGGGGCGCGGTGGCCAGGGGGTCATCACGTTCAAGACGACGCCCAAGACGGGCGAACTCGTGTCGGCGCGCATGGTCAACCCAAGCCAGGAGCTGATGCTCATATCGACCAACGGCATCGTCCTCCGCACGGCGGTGGAGCAGATCTCGCTGCAGGGGCGGCCCACGCAGGGTGTCACCCTGATGGATGTGGAAGAGGGAGAGACCGTCGCCGCTGTAACCGTGA
>MGNZ01000048.1:4429-5238 GCA_001795235.1 Chloroflexi bacterium RBG_16_64_32
CCGGCTGCCGGAAAGAGGGCTCCCGCGGGCGCGAAGGCTCCGGCTCCGAAGACGAAGGCTCCTGCCGCCAAGGCGAAGCCGCCCGCCACGAAGGCGAAAGCTCCCGCCGCGAAGGTGAAGGTGCCTGCCGCGAAGGCGAAGGCGGCGCCCGCGAAGGCGAAGCCGCCCGCCGCGAAGGCGAAGCCGCCGGCCGCCAAGCCGAAAGCTCCGGCCGCGAAGGGGAAGCCCGCTCCGCCCGCGAAGGCGCAGGCAAGCAAGCCCGCCTCCCGCCCGGCCCGGCCCGGCGGGGGCCCCCAGCGCAAGTCGCCGCCCAGGGGCCGCTGAGGTGCCGTCCGTCCTCGATCGCCTCCGCGAGATGGGGCTGGAGCTGCCGGCGAGGCGCTCGGCGGGCCAGTACGCCGGGGCGGTGCGCAGCGGCAACCTGCTGTTCGTATCGGGGGCGGGGCCGGTGAGCGCCGGCGGCATGGTTACGGGCAAGCTGGGCGCGGAGCTGGGCGTGGAGGCGGGGAAGGAGGCGGCCAGGCTGTGCGCCCTGAACTGCCTGAGCGCCGTCCAGGAGGCCGTCGGCGATCTGGAGCGCGTCACCCGCATCGTGAAGCTGCTCGGCTTCGTCAACAGCGGCCCGGGGTTCACACAGCAGCACGTCGTAGTGGACGGGGCCTCTTCGTTCCTGCTAGAGTTGTTCGGTGATAGAGGCGCCCACGCCCGCAGCTCCGTCGGCGTGGCGGAGTTGCCGTTCAATATCGCCGTGGAAGTGGAGATGATCGTGGAGGTGGCGGGCGAATGATGGGGAGGGAGCGGTCATGACG
>MGNZ01000049.1:0-1694 GCA_001795235.1 Chloroflexi bacterium RBG_16_64_32
AAGACACCGCGGCGGGAGCAGGGCACGCTCACCTTCCAGTTGCGGCGGCCGTGGGCGGGCAGGGTGATGACGGTGCGGGCGGGCATGCCGGGCATGTCCGTGGGGTCCTCTACCTCCAACAATAGCTTGGTGTAGAAGGTGCGGCTGTCCAGCCGCACGCGTGCCTGGGCGCGCTGGCCGACCTGCAGGCGATCGGCGGAGCGTTCCACGCTGACCTCCAGGCCGCGCAGGTTAGCGCGGGCCCAGAGGAAGCTGACGGGTACCAGTCCGCCGATAACGTAGGCGGCGCGGTAGAACAGCCAGTAGCCGCTGACCGCGGCCAGACCCAGCATGGTGCCGAAGGCGGCGAGAACGAACAGCAGGTTCTGGTTGCGCCGGATGAGGCGGAGCAGGCCGAGGAAGGCGCGTCCCAAGGCCGTCTCCCTAGGGCCGGCGGGCCCGCACGCCGGGCACGGGCAGCCGCTCCAGGGACTCCTCCGCTATCCGGGCTGCCGTCAACCCCTTCACGCGCGCCTGAGCGTTGAGGATGAGACGGTGACCGAGCGCGGGATAAGCGAGGGCTTTGACATCGTCCGGCTGAACGAAATCACGACCGTCGAGGAGGGCCCGCGCCTGGCCCAACCGCTGGAGGGCGAGGGAGCCTCGCGGGGAGGCGCCAAGGTAGACCGAGTCGTGGTTGCGGGTGGCGTCCACGATGGCGACGATGTACTGCTTGATGAGGACGTCCACGTACACCTCCTTGACAGCGGCCTGGAGCGCGACAACCTCCTCAGGCGTGCAGACCTGCTCCAATTCGTTCAGGGGGTGGGACAGTAGCTGCCGGTCCATCATAGCGACCTCATCATGGGTGGCCGGGTAGCCCAACTCAACTCGGATGAGGAAGCGGTCCAGTTGAGCTTCCGGCAGGGGGAACGTGCCCTCGTATTCGATTGGGTTCTGGGTGGCCATAACCATGAACGGCTGCAGCGTCTCATGAGTGACGCCATCAACGGTGACCTGCCGTTCCTCCATCGCCTCCAGAAGCGCGGACTGGGTCTTGGGGGTCGCGCGGTTGATCTCGTCGGCCAGGATGACCTGGGAGAGGATGGGGCCGGGGCGAAACTGGAAGTCACCGGTCTTCTGGTTGTAGATGGACACTCCGGTGACGTCAGTGGGCAAGAGGTCGGGCGTGAACTGGATGCGGCTGAAGAGGCAGCCGCTGGAGCGGGCGAGGCTGCGCGCGAGTACGGTCTTGCCTACGCCGGGGACATCTTCCAGCAGCAGGTGGCCGCCAGACATCAGGGTCATCACGGCCATCTCCACCTGGGCCCTTTTACCGATAATGACCCGCTCTACGTTATCGACTATGCGCTGTGCTACTCTCCGGGCGTCCACGTCTGGGGCACTCCTGTCAGAATAACCAACATCCGGGGGCCGCGGGTGGGGCGTATGGGCGGTGACCACCACCATCACATCCTACAGCGATACGATTATAGCATCAGTCCGGCCGCCCGAAGCCTGGCCCGTCCCTGATCGCTCACGATAACATACGGGGCATGAACCCCCTGCGGCTCGCGTGCGCTACGGCGTTGGTGGGCGGGTTGGCCGTCCTCGTCGCAGCGTGCGGCGGCGGCAGCGCCGCTCTCCCCACGCCCACAGCCTCCCCCACACCCGCACCTACGCCAGCGCCACCCACGCCCACTCCCACGCCCACG
>MGNZ01000049.1:1700-5587 GCA_001795235.1 Chloroflexi bacterium RBG_16_64_32
CCCCCGTCCGTGGAGCTGACGGTCGCTCATCCCAGGCAGGGCGGGTTCCTGCTGGTGCGGCTGGAGCAGCAACCACCCGGCACCCAGGAGGCGACGGCGGTGCTGGCAGGAGAGAGCTATCAGATGGCGCCGGACGGCGATGGCTGGCTGGGCGTGATCGGCCTGGCGACGGACTTGCCGGCGGGCGACTACACGCTGGAGGTGCTCGCCGATGGCAGCGGCGTTGGCTCGGCGCCCGTTTCGGTGACGGAAGGGGGTTTCGAGCGGCTGACGCTGACGGTGCCGCAGGAGAGCCTCGACCTGCTATCGGACGAGGCGGCGGTCGAGGAGGAGCGGCGGCTGGTAGCGGAGGCGTACTCCACGTTCACGCCGGAGAGGCTGTGGTCTGGGGAGTGGCTGTCGCCCGTGGAGGGGCCTATCTCCAGCGCCTTCGGGGTGAAGCGCTCGGTCAACGGCGGCCCGCTCGAAACCCACGGCGGCGCCGACATCGTGGCCGAGGGGGGCGCGCCGGTGGTGGCGACGGCCAGCGGCCGCGTTGCGCTGGCGCAGCCGCTGTACCTGCTGGGCAACTCGGTGATCATCGATCACGGCGCGGGGTTGCTCACAGGCTACCACCATATGTCGTCGATTGCGGTGAGCGCAGGCCAGGAGATCACAAAGGGCGACCTGGTGGGCTACGTGGGGGCGACCGGGTTCGTCAGCGGCGACCACCTGCACTGGGAGGCCCGCATCCACGGGGTGAAGGTGGACGCAACGCTGCTGACGGTGACGCCGCTGGAGCCATAGGGGATTGATGGCCACAGATGCGCACAGATGGGCTCAGATTAGGATTCCGGGCTCCACGGACAGGGGGCTGGAGGCTGAAAGTTGGATGTTCGAGGTTGGACCGACGCCAGCCTGAATCCTGCAGCTACAGCCGAAGACGATGCCGCCCCGATCTGTCGGGGCGGTCTGGTACCCATCCACGCTGCTGACGCTGTCGCCGCTGGAGCCATAGGGGATTGATGGCCACAGATGCGCACAGATGGGCTCAGATTAGGATTCCGGGCTCCACGGACAGGGGGCTGGAGGCTGAAAGTTGGATGTTCGAGGTTGGACCGACGCCAGCCTGAATCCTGCAGCTACAGCCGAAGACGATGCCGCCCCGATCTGTCGGGGCGGTCTGGTACCCATCCACGCTGCTGACGCTGTCGCCGCTGGAGCCATAGGGGCTAGTCGCCCATCTCCCCTAGCTCGTGCATGACCAGGGCGGCGGCGACGATGCCCGCCGTCTCCGAGCGGAGGATACGGGGGCCCAGGGAGACGGTCACGCAGCCGGCCGCGCGGGCGGACTCGACCTCGTCCTCCGCGAAGCCGCCCTCCGGCCCGATGAACAGCGACGCCGTAGCGGGTCGCTCGGCCAGGCCTCGCAGAAACGAGCGCAGGCCCTGAGAGCGCTCCCCCTCCCAGGGGAGCAGGCGCAGGCCGGGCGCCGAGCCGATCGCATCGCGGAGAAGCGCAGGCGGGTCGATTGCCGGGACGCGGCCGCGGCCCGACTGCTCGGCGGCCTCGGTGACGATCCGCCCCCAGCGCTCCGCCCGCTGCGACCCAGCCGCCGTTTTCACCTGGCCGCGTCCGCTCAGCAGGGGGACGAAGCGGGACACCCCAACCTCCGTTCCTTTCTCCAGCGCCAGCTCGAACCGCTGAGGGCGGATCAGCGACTGGTACAGCACCAGCTTCAGGGTCGGCTCCGGCGGCGACGGTCGCTCGCCGACGACGATAGCCATGGCCGGCGCGGGCGGAAGAGCGACGATCTCCACCTCGTAGTCGCGGCCGCCGCCGTCGGCCAGGACCAGCCGGTCGCCGCGCTTGAGGCGGAGGACTCTGGCCAGGCGACGGGCCAACTCCGGCGGCAGGGTAATCTCGCCGTCGCCGAGAACGCCGGCCGGGACAAAGAACCTACGCACAACCGGCCTTCACAGCTACGATTGCCCGCCACACGCCCTCGGCTTCCACCCGTTCCACGGTGAACCCTACCTGCGCCAAGACGCCGCCCAGACCGTCAGCGGCGTCTTCCAGGAAGCCGCTGACGACAAGCGTACCGCCGTCATGGAGGGCGCCCGCCAGAGCGCCGGCCAGGCGCTCGATGGTGAGGCCGCTGATGTTGGCCGCGATGAGGTTGAACCGTTCGGCCTGCACGCCGTCCGGGAGCGTGCCCTCCCGCGCCTCGACGATGTCCGTCACACGGTTGACGGCGACATTGTGCCGCGCAGCCGATACTGCCTGCGGGTCAGTGTCCAGGGCGAGGACGCGTGCAGCGCCCAGCCTGGCGGCTGCTATGGCCAGAATGCCGGAGCCGGTGCCCAGGTCCAGCACGTCGTCGCCGGACCGCAAACGGTCCTCCAGCGCGCGCAGGCACATAGCCGTAGTGGGGTGCTGGCCGGTGCCGAACGCCATGCCGGGATCGATCTCGACGACCGCGTCGCCCGCTTTGCCTTTGTGGGTCGACCAGGGCGGCCTCACCAGCAAGCGGCGGCCGATGCGCTGGGGCCGGAAGTAGCGCTTCCAGGAGTCGCGCCAGCGTTCCTCGGGCAGCCGGCGGGCGCGGCGCCAGCGGGGAGGGCTCTCCAGGGGGGCGAAACGGAGGGCGATGCGGAGCGAGCGGCGAACGCGGGCGGAGTCCGCGCCCGGAGGCAGGTAGCCCTTCACGAGGGCCGGGGCATCGCCGTCCACGACCTGATCGTCGTCACCGGGCCGGGTGGCGGGCTCTACAGCGACGCCGCCCGGGCAGTGCTGGCGGAAGGCGTCGGCGACAGTCTCGCTATCGATGCCGGCCACCTCCACGGCTATCTCTATCCAGTCCGCCGCGCGGCGCGAGGGCGGCGGCACGGCGCTATCCCAGAGCGTCTTTTATCTTGCCCAGGACGCCCTTCTGGTCGTCGGAGACGGGCGTGCCAAAGCTCTCGGCGAGCTGCACGAGAAGATCCCGTTGGTCGTCGCTGAGGTCCGAGGGGACGATGACGACGGTTCGTACCAGAAGGTCGCCGCGGCCACCGCCGTGGAGTCGGGGTATGCCTTTGCCCCGGAGTACGAAGACGCGGCCGCTCTGGGTGCCCGGCGGAATCTTGAGAGTGTGCGGCTTGCCTTGCAGGGCCGGTATCTCCGCCTCGCATCCTAGGGCGGCCTGCGGGAGGTTGAGCTCAAGATCGTAGATCAAGTCTTCCTCGTCGCGCTGGAAGTCCGGATGGGGCCGCACGGCGATGAGGACATAGAGGTGGCCGGGGCCGCCACCGTTGGCACCGACATCGCCCTCGCCGGAGAGCCGCATTTGGGAGCCGTCACTGATGCCGGCGGGAATCTTGACCACTAGCTTCCGGGCCTGGCGCTGGCGGCCCGCGCCGCGGCAGTCGCGGCAGGGCACGGTGATGATCTTGCCCTCGCCGCGGCACTGGGGACAGGTGGCGACGTTGACAAACTGACCGAAGAAGCTGCGGGAGACGCGCTGCACCTCGCCGGTGCCATCGCAGGAGGGGCAGCGATCCGCCTGTGAGCCGGGCTCGGCACGATCGCCGCCGCAGCGGGTGCAGCGCTCGTTGCGGCCGACCTCGATCTCCCTCTCGCAGCCGAAGGCGGCTTCCTCGAAATCGATCTCGATGTCGACGCGGCGGTCGCCGCCGCGCTGGGCGCGGCTGGCGCGGCGGGCGGTGGTGCCGCCGAAAAAGGCATCGAAGATGTCGCCGAAGCCGCCGAAGTCGAACCCGTCAAACGGTCTTCCGGAATCCATGCCCTGGACGCCGGCGTGGCCGTACCGGTCGTAGGCGGCCCGCTTTTCGGGATCGGAGAGCACTTCGTACGCCTCGCCGATCTCCTTGAATTTCGCCTCGGCGCCGTCCTCCTTGTTGCGGTCG
>MGNZ01000049.1:5787-7280 GCA_001795235.1 Chloroflexi bacterium RBG_16_64_32
GAACCAGTGACACCCCCTGGCATGCCCTCATGCGAGTCGTCCGGCGCCCAGTCCGGCCGCCACGAGCACACCGAAGGCCCCCGCGACGAGAGCGAGGCCCAGAGGCGCGCTGATCCGCCGCCCCCAGGGCATGTTCTTCTCCACGGCCATCACCGTCGCCAGCGCCAGCATCAGTCCCACGTTGCCGACGCCTACGGCGAATATCAGCAGCATTAACGACCAGCAGCAGCCAACACAGAATACGCCGTGGTGCACCCCCAATCTGAGGGCCTGCACGTGTTCATGGCTGCCCCGCCAGTGCTCCATGATGAAGCTGAGGGGCGAGCGGCACTTGTCGAGGCAGTGGTACTTCAGCGGGGTGAACTGATAGACCCCCGCCAGGAGGAGGGTCCCGGCGCCCAGAACCCAGGCGTTCTCCTCAAGCCAGACGATCTGCTCTACGGCCTCGTGGACGCCACGGTCGGCGAGGTGGGCCGCGGCCCCGAAGAGAGCCCACACGCTGAGATACCCGGCGATGAGGAGGGCCACCAGCCGCCGACCGTCCGGCCGGCGGCTGGTCATTGTGTGGAACAGGTTCACCAGCGGCAGGCTGGTGGGCAGCATCATTGCCACCGTCATCAGGGTCCAGCCGGCGACGAAGACGGCCGCAAGGGCGAGGGCGTCGCCGTCCAGGCCGATTTCGACTCCGGCGATCTCCTCGTGGTCGAGGAAGCGGGCGTACGGCGACTGACCCCAAACCAGCAGGACCACCCAGGCCAAGGCGACAAGCGCTACCAGCAGGGCGGTGAACAGTCTTTGGTTGTGTACTCTGGGCCACAACACGCAGATGCTCCGGCGGCTAGTCTTCGGCGGTCGTCGGATCTATGACCGTCTTCACCTCGGAGACAGCGTTGGCGGGGAAGCCGCCTTGCCTGGCGTGCTCTCGCACCATCGCCTCGTCCGGTGCGATGTACACGCAGTAGATCTTGTCGTCGGTGACGAAGCTCTGCACCCACTGAATCTTGGGGCCGAGCTGGTCAAGGACGCCGCACGACTTCTGGGAGATCGCCTGCAGCTCCTGCGGGGACAGCTTCCCCGCTCCCGGTATCTCACGCTCGATGACGAACTTCGGCATGTGTACCTCCGTGGTGACTTGTGGGAACGACCTCCGCGGCGCTAGGCCGCGAAGCGGAAGCTGCCCTGGACGGCGTTGTGCCCCGAAAGGCTGATGTTGAAGCCGAGCTGGGGAACGTTCGCCCGGTACTTCGGCGCCTTGCTGACGTAGGCGGGCGAGCCAGGGATGTTCGAGAAGATGCTATCGTTCAGCGTCGTGAAGCCCGTCGCTCCCTGCAGCGGCTCCAGTTCCGCCTCAATGCCGTCCCCGATCTTCAGCGTCCCCTTGCCCTTTTCCACCCTGAAATCGATCGGCGCCCGCTCCACGGCGACGACCTCGCCGATCAGCTGAGCCTGGTCCGCCAAAGGGCCGCCCAGCTTGCCGGTGAAGGCGTTCAGGA
>MGNZ01000050.1:0-6701 GCA_001795235.1 Chloroflexi bacterium RBG_16_64_32
GAGGCTCTCAAGGATTGCCTGCAGCGACGCATGTGTCCGGCGGAAGAGCTCGTGAGGTATGCCCGCATCTGCCGCGTCTGGAACGTGATGCGGCCGTACATGGAAGCGGTCGCGTGAGCCGTGGCCATCAGAAGAACCTCCCGGCCTCGGTACGGCAGCGTCTCCTGAACCTGTCTCGGGAGCGAGGCGAGGACTTCAACTTCACGCTCACACGATACGCCAACGAGCGCCTGCTGTACCGGTTGGCGTGTTCGCCTTATCGCGACCAGTTCGTGTTGAAGGGCGCCGCGCTATTCCAGATATGGAGCGAGAGCCCGCACCGTCCAACGCGCGACGTAGATCTCCTCGGATTCGGAGATTCGACCGCGGCAATCCCTTCGTACAGATCCTCGCTGATACCGAATCCACCGGTCGCACTTGCATCCTAAGAGAAGAAGGGTGTGAGTACCCCCATCGACACTCTTCGCAGGAGCCGGCCAAGCGACGCGGCGAGCTGTCGGTCGGCGTGAGTATGACTGATGAATAGGGGGACGCGGTGGATTCCGTCCGATGGTGTTCTGTTCTGCATGCCTGCAGCCTCCTGCCGCTATCTGGTTACCCGATTCTCCGATACCACCCTCTGTTCGTCAACCACGTTTGCCGTCACGGTCGCTACCGGCAATTGGCAAGTACCAGCCCGCGACGGCGGCACCAGCAGTGCGGTTCTCATCCCTGGTCACGTGTAGTTGGGCGACAAATGGGCGACAACTGCTAAGGCGGGTGCTTAAACCTATCGCTTAGGATTGCACGATTCGTATATGAAATCTGTGGAGGGCCCGGTGGGATTCGAACCCACGACTCCCGGATTAAAAGTCCGGAGCTCTAACCGCTGAGCTACGGGCCCTCGCGCCCCAAATCGTATCGACTTTCGGCTGACCTGGCAAACAGCGCCGCGCGATGACCGCCTGCTTGCCGCCCATCTCCAGGGCCGTGCGCTTTAGCCGCTCATGAGGCCGGCATCCATCATCTGTCTTCCGATCGTGGCCACGCCCGTTTCCCTGTGGGGACCAGGATACGATTGCTGTATCTCTTCAACAACTCAGGTCAGCGGCTTCGTCATGGCGAGGTCCTCATAGGCTTCGATTCCCTTCGCTCGCATCACTGACACGAAGGCTGCGGGGTCCAGACAAGCCTCCGGGGCGTAGACCCCGCCTTCCTTGACAGTCAGCTCTTTGCGGGCCAGCATCTGTACCCCTGCGGAGAGGCAGAGGGCAGTGGCTTCGCGCATCTGGCCCACGCCACAGGCCATCCGGTGTACCCTTTCGCCGTCCTTTTCGCCCCACACGTCGACGCGCAGCGCTCCCGGCGCCGGCTGTTGTCCGCCGGTCAGGTGCTCCAGCGGCGCCAGGAGACGCGCCGTCCAGTCGATGCGGCTCTCGCTCGTAAAGAGGCCTTGCTGGGCGGGCCAGATGAGCAGGCTGGCGCCCAGGCCAAAGCCCATGAAAAAGCTGCACTCCTCCACGCCGGGAATGAAGCGGGGAACAGTCACCGGTTCGGCGTGGCCCATGTTCCAGACCTTGATGCGACCGAAACGGGGGAACTCCACCATCCGTTCCTCTCCGCACGCAGGCGCCATCGCCTGTCTCCCCTCGCGCCACACGGCCACCTCTCCGCTGATGATGTACAGCATGTGCCTGAGCACTGCCTCGCCACCGCCCGAGTTCAGGGGCTGGAACACGTTCACATCGACGCGCCGCGTCCGGTCCATCTGCTCGGCCAGGTAGCGAATACAGACATTTGAGAGGCCGGGGCTGGTGCCGAGGCCGGTGATAATGATGCGACCGCCAGCGCGAGCGGGCCCGTCGAATTCGGCCAGCACGGACTGGGCGGCGCTCCAGTCGTCGCAGATGCTGGCGTAGTCTACGCCCGCCTCAATCGCCGCCCTGACCAGCCTCGCCTCGAAACGGTAGAAGGGGCCCAGGGCGGAAGCCGCGACATCGTAGCCACGCATCGCATCGACGAGGGAGTCGTGATCGCCGGCGTCCACCGCCTTGACGTCCACCTTAGCGCCTCGGCCTCGCAGGGTGGCGGCGAGCTTGTCCGCCGCGACGACGTTGCGATCGGCGATGGTCACCTGGTCGACGCCGGAGGCGATTGCCAGGTCCTCGACGGCCCTGCTCCCCATATCTCCGGCGCCACCGAAAAGGATGATCCTCATGCTCTGCCTCCTTGCGAACCGCGCCCAGGGACAACCGCTGCGTTGAGGCCGATGCTGACACCGACGGCGATCCGTGAGTACCTTGTGCGCGCCTTCATGGCGGCCCTATCCTACACCATACGGCGGTGTGCGGATGCCACGCCAAACTGAGCTTGGTGCTATTCTTGTGGCCGCCTGCCCCGCCGCCGGCTTCGCCACGACCACCCTCATGGTTCGCCCACCCCGCGAGCGCCGCCGGACGGCGATGTAATGATTTCGCTTAACCGTTGTTTATCCGTTTAGGCCACCATTATGGCGTAGGAGGTCGAGATGGCGTATTTTCCTGATCGCCGGCCGATACAGCTTCGGCCCGCGATCATTTTGTGTGAGGTGGCGGCCCTAGTGGTTGCTCTGTCGGTAATTGCTTTCTCGGATCCGGGGCGCTACTTGTGGCTGGTGGGAGTCATCTTGGTTCTGGTTCACACGATATTGTTCTATCGCCTGGGGCGGATGTCGGAACGCGCCCGCGCTCAGTCATCGCCCGCCTTCTTTCGCGGCCTGAGGCAAGGGCTGATGGGCAGGGGCGACTAGAGAACGGTCCTGGGCCCGTGGGCGCCGGCCTCCACTGTGGGGCGTCGCCCGATTGACGTGGGGCGCTGCCCGATTGACCCTGCCGGGCGAGCAAGATATGGTGACGCCGGACGGGATGCTTAGATTGCCCACCGCCTAGGGTCGCCGGCGGGAGATCCCTTGCCCCCTGAGGGTTCGCATACCTCAGGTCGCGGCTGCCCCCCTCGGGGAGATCCCGGCGGCGACTCCGGACGGTGGGCAAACGCATCTTCCATCGCTCCACGCGCGCTCCACGCGTGGGCCGCGCCCAGAGGGGATGCGGTTCGTGAGACGGGCGGCGTTCTCCCTGCGGCAGGAGCCACGATGGGCATAGGGCAAGCGACTGTGCGGGAACGACCCCCTCCGCCCCCAGGCAGAGGGGGTCAGGTCACAGTCAGGGGCGCCCGGGCGTCGCAGAGGGGGCAGGCGCCCTCCTCGTAGGTTGGGAGGTCAAGCACCACGCAGGCGAAGAGCGGCAGGCCAAAGTCCGTTCTCCCGCCACTGCGGTCCACCAGCACCCCCACGCCGATGGGGTGGCCATCCGCGCGACACACCGCTTCTATCACCTCACGTACGCTGCCGCCGGTCGTCAGGACATCGTCGACGATGAGCGTCCGTTCGCCCGGGCGCACCTGGAAGCCGCGCTGGAACGCGCGGCCGTGATCGGATCTCTCGGCGAAGATGCCGCGCAGGCCCAGCGCGCGGGCCACCTCGTAGCTGACGATGATCCCGCCGGTGGTAGGGGCTGCCACCACGTCCGGTCCGTCGTCCTGGAACCGATCGGCGATAAGGCGGCAGAGGCGCTCCGTGTGCGTTGGGTGCTCCAGGAGGCGGAACTTCTCAACGTAGACGGGCGAGTGACGGCCGGAGCTGAGGCCGAAGTGGCCGTCCATCAACGCTCCAACGTCGCGGAGCAGGGCCGCCGACTCGTTCTCCGATGTCACTCTTCCGCCGACGCGTCGCCGGAGATCGAGACCTTGTGGTTGGGCGCCAGGTCCAGCTCCGGGCCGCCGTTGTGCCAGTAGGTGATGAGTGCCTTTCCGATGATGTTCTCCTCCGGCGCGAACCACCCCTGTCGGGAGTCGCTGCTGTTTTGGCGGTTGTCGCCCATCACGAAGTAGGCCCGCTCCGGCACGACCCACGGCCCGCAGGAGCGCTGGCAGGAGGTCCCGCCGAGGACGTAGGGCTCGTCCAGGACTTTCCCGTTCAGCTTCACGGCGCCGGCTTCTCCGTCGATCTCCACGACATCGCCGGGCAGGCCGATGATGCGCTTGATGAAATCGCGTTTGATGTTCGTGGGGGAGCGGAACACGACCACGTCGCCCCTGGAAGGGGAGTCCCACAGGTGGTGGACCGGGTTATCGCCGGAGTCGAAAAACGGTACCCAATCGAAGAAGCTGAGGTCGATCTCGGCGTAGGCCAGTCTGTTGACGATGAGGTATTCGCCGTTGTCCAGGCTGTCCTCCATGCTGGCGCCCTCCACACGGAAGTTCTGCATGGACGCCCGCACCGCCAGGAAGATCAGCGCCGCCAGGAGCAGCGTCTCCGCCACCTCCCGCGCGGTGACGGTCCACATGCGCTGTGGCTTGGGGACAACAACGGTCTCCTGCCGCAGGCGGCGGCGGAGCTCGCTCAGCTCACCGGGACGCTGATAGGGCGGGGCGGGGTACGTGGGGGCGGCGCCAGGTTCAGGGCTGCGTCGCGCCTGGCGCTCAGACCACCGCTGCCCGACTGCCGACGTTGAGGCGGGGTCGTTCCAGGGATCGGTGAGCGGGTCGTAGAGCAGATCGGGCTGGGGCTCCTGCTCCGCCGCCGCCTCCTCCCACGGTGGTAGTTCGTGTTCTGTGTCGCCGTCTTCCTTCATCTGCGCTTCCAATTGTATCAAACGCTTGGCACTGACCATAGACGCGGCCGGACCGGTGGGAGTTGCGTGGGCGCAGCCGGGGGCCCATCTCCAGGCGGACGCCCCGGCTGCGTCTTCGGGAGGGGATCAGGGTGGTTGGCAGGGGATCACGGCACGTTTGTGCTCACGGGGGCATCCGGCTCGGCTCCGCCGCCCCCCGCCAACGGCCGGCAGGACACGTCGTTGACGTAGCTCCTGGCCCCCAACTCTGCGGCCACCGCCTGACAGAAGCCGGACGTGCCGGCCGCAACCGCCGCCCGACCGACGGGCGGGAACATCTCCATGATGAGGAACTCGACGTCGTCGTCAAAGGTGCGCAGCAGGGCAGCGGCTTCGTCGATGTCGTCCTGGGTCACCGAACTGTTGAACCGGACCGTCACCTCGTATTGTGCCGCGCCGCTGCCGCCGGACGCCTGGATGAGAGTGATGCCGACGAGGATGCCCAGCGCCGCTCCGAAGGCCATAAGCAGGCCCGCAGCCGCCCTCCAGTCGACGCGCATCTCCGGCGCCTCCTTTCGTGTTGTCGCTTCTACCAACTTGACGGACGAGACCCGGCAGAAGTTCCCGCAATCGCCTGAGCCTGCGTGATGCCCGCGGGCGTCCTGCTAGAATAGGCGAGGCTACCCCGCATGAAGACCGAAGAAGCGGCACTCATAGAGCGCAGCCAGGGCGGAGACCTCGAAGCGTTCAATGCGCTCGTCCTGGCCTACCAGGTTCAGGTCTACAACTTGTGCCTGCGGATGCTGGGCTCTCCCCAGGCCGCCGAGGACGCCACCCAGGAGGCGTTCATCGCCGCCTATCGCGCAGTCAGCCGCTTTCGCCAGGGCAGCTTCCGCGCCTGGCTCCTTCGCATCGCGGCCAACGCCTGCTACGACGAACTGCGCCGGCGCCGATCCCGCCCCCAGCTCCCGCTGGAGGCCTCCACTGATGACGAGCGTCCCGTCGCCGAGCTACCGGCCTCCGACGAGCCCCCGGACCAACGGGCGGAGCGGCTGGAGCTGGCCCGACTGCTGCGGGAGGGCCTGGTGACTCTGCCGCCCGACCAGCGGCTCGCCGTCATCCTCCGCGACGTCCAGGGATTCGCCTACGAGGAGGTGGCCGAGGTCACCAGCGCGTCGCTGGGCACCGTGAAGTCCCGAATCAGCCGCGGGCGCGCCGCCATGCGCGAATTCCTGCTGGCCCGTGGGGAACTTTTGCCTTCCCGGTTCCGTTTTTCTGGTGAGGGTGATGACCATGCTGTGGTTTGACCGCCACCGACGCCTCCGCGTTCAGCTCTCCGCCTACATCGACGGGGCGCTGGACGCAGCCGGCGTTGAGCGGCTAGAGGCGCACCTGGCGGCGTGCGAACGCTGCGGGGCGGAGATGGAGGAGCTACGCGCCACTGTCGCCGTGCTCAAGGACCTCGCGCAGGCGGAGCTCCCACGGTCGTTCGTGCTGAGTGCGGAGCACGCCGCGGCCGGCCGTCCTCCGCAACCGGCGGTCGCCAGAGGCGCCGCTAGGCGCGCGCCGCTGGCGTTCGGAATGCGAATTGCGGCCGCCGGCGTCGCGGTCGCCCTCGCGGCCGTCCTCATGGTGGACCTCGGAGACTTCGGCGGCGGGGGCGCGCCCCAGGAGGCCGCTGCACCCGGGATGACCGCTGGGCGCCAGGCGGACGAGGCCGAAATGGGGGTGCAGGGGGACGCGCCGGCTGACGACGGAGAGGCGAAGACGCCAGCGGGCGACACGGCATCCCAGTACGATGCCGACGGCGACCAGCCCGAGGAGGCACCGGCCGCTGCGGGCGGTATGGCCCCTTCGCCCGCCCCGACACTGCCCCCTGGCGCCACGGTTGTGCCTCGGGGGGCAGAGGAGGCTCCTGTCCCCGGGGGCCTCACGCCTGAGCCCGAAGCGGGCGTCAAGCAGGCACTGCCCCGGTCGGGGGGAGGCGGGGGAATCGACGCCGTTACGGCCGCCGAGATCGGCCTCGCCGCCGCCCTGGGTGTCCTGGTTACCGGCGGCCTAGTCCTGGCCTTC
>MGNZ01000050.1:6748-7045 GCA_001795235.1 Chloroflexi bacterium RBG_16_64_32
TGATCGCCGCCCTGGCGCTGGCAGGCGTTCTCGCTGTCGCCTGCGGAGGCGGCTCGGACGCCGCCACAGGCCCGTCACCGGAGGCTGGCGCCGTCTCCAGCGAGACCGTGGCCGCCCTTCTCGCCGACGGCGACGACGCGGGCGGAATCAGCGTCTCCGGTGAGGGTGTTGCCGTCGCCGCGCCGGACACCGCCTCGCTCAACCTGGGCGTCTCCGCCCTGGCCGCGAGCGCGCGCCAGGCCCGCGATGACGCCGCCGCTCTCATGACCGGCCTCATCGCTTCTATCAGTGACAACG
>MGNZ01000051.1:0-3750 GCA_001795235.1 Chloroflexi bacterium RBG_16_64_32
TGGCCTCTGACCTGGTTCTTCATTCATCGTCGATCACACGCACCGTGACCCACACCCCAAGCCTCCCCAGATTCGTTCGCGTAGACCACTCTGGCCTTCGCCGGACCGTGTCGGCGCTCACAATGGCATAGTGGCGCCCTCGATCAAGACGGAGGGCAAGGCCTACCAGCTCAGCCGGTAGGCGCTCTGTCATTCTGAGCGCAGAGACGGTCTTTCGACGTTAAGGACTCTCTCGCGAAGGAATCTGGGGTGGGGAGGCGGGGTGGGTCGGGTGGCCTCTGACCTGGTTCTTCATTCATCGTCGATCACACGCACCGTGACCCACCACCCCAAGCCTCCCCAGATTCGTTCGCGTAGACCACTCTGGCCTTCGCCGGACCGTGTCGGCGCTCACAATGACATAGTGGCGCCCTCGATCAAGACGGAGGGCAAGGTCTACCAGCTCAGCCGGTAGAGCGCACCGCCGCCCGTGAACCGAGAAGGTGAAGGCACTCGACAGCGTCGGGCGGGCTGGCTTACGATTAGACGCGTGTTATCGACAGTCGGAAGTTTGTTCGCCGCAGTCGCGCTCTCACGCTCCGGCGTCGTCGCTTGGGGCGCGCGCATACCGCCGCTAGAACATAAACCGGGCACGGGCCTTTACATCGTCGCGCTTACGGGCGACGCCGACTCTACTGAAGCCACACTGGCGGTCTGCCCTATTGCGCCGGCGGCTCTTAACGAGCTGCTTGATGCGCGACCAGAGTTGACGCTAGATGGAGAGCGGCCAGACGTCAGCGCCCTCGGCACGCGCCTCGCCGGTTTCTGGTGCCCCGACGAGGTTGTGGTCTATATCGGTCGTGCAGGACCTCGTCGTCATGCAACCGTTAGTGAGCTATCCGATCGGGTCGAGGAGTACTACACAACTCGCCTTGGCGCTCGCAGCCCTCACGCTGGCGGATGGCCGTTGAAGACTCTCGCCAATCTGGGTTCTCTCTACGTCCACTACGCCTACTGCGACGACGTCTTGAAGAAGGAGCAACTCATGCTTAAGGCGTTCGCCGACAACCTCTCCGACGAGACACGGGCCGCCCTTTACGATGCCACGCATGTCATGCCCTTCGCAAATCTCGTAGATGGCAGCGGAGGCCGCAAGCTGCACGGCATCAATGGCGCAAGAGCGCCGCGTAGTCGAAGCACCGCGCCGAGCTTCTCGAGCATTGGACGCCAGCCCGGCGACGCGCCAGCGCGCCGGCAGCGGGCGACGGCTGCGCCCGCTGGATCGGCAACTGCGGACGCTTACACCCAGCGCATCACCGCCGTGGACATCAAGCAAGGGAGAATCCGAGTCCCCGGTGCGACGAAGGCTCTATTTCCGCTCGAACGAGCTAACGTCGATGTTGAATTACGTGGCGAGCGCAAGTCCTGCAGTTGGAACCCGCGCTACGACCCTGACAAACAGCGCTCAGGCGTCCTGGGGATCGGGAAGGCGCTCATGGACAGGCTCTTGACGGACGGCGAGCCCCTCCGCGTTCGGGTCGGACGCGATGTCATTTACCTCGATTAATGCTCTGCTCTAACCAGCACTTGAATGCTGCAGACTCCTTCCTCATCAGGTATCAAGGAAGTCCCAGTCGTCTCCGAGTACCCATCGTAAGGCCGAGAGCTTCAGCCTGCGATCCGTGATGTCTGTGGGCTAAGGCGCTGGCGTTGGCTCGCCAGGCTCCGGCGCGTGCATCCTGACCTGCCCTATGAGCGAACGGTGGTGGTTGGGGGAGCTGCCGTCACAGTAAGGCAAGAACCTGGGGCCCCCCTGGAGACGTCGATCATGCGGTCCGCGCCGCCAGCACGCGGTCCAGGCCGGAGAGGTCGCGCCTCACGTCGACGCGGGCCTGCGGGAACGATGCCATCGCCAACCTGCGCGCCCCCTCGCCCTGCCCCTCGCCGATCTCGATGAACAGGGCCCCGCCGGGCTGCAGCCGTGACGGCGCCTGCGCCAGCAGACGCTCGATGATCCGCAGGCCGTCCGGGCCTCCGTCCAGGCCCAGACGCGGCTCGTGGTGGCGGATCTCCGGCGGCGCCGCCTCGAAGTCGCCCGTGCGGACGTAGGGCAGGTTGGCGGCGATGACGTCAACCCTTCGACTCGAATCCCGGCTGACGCCGGGCTTCGGCTCAGGGTGAGCGGTATCGTGGAGCGGCGCCAGCAGGTCGCCTTCGACGAAGCTGATGCGCTCCGCCACCTGGTGACGTTCGGCGTTGCGGAGGGCCAGGGCCAGCGCTTCCGGCGAGAGGTCGGTGGCGATGATCTCGGCCCGCGGCAGGTGCTTCGCCAGCGCTACGCCGATCGCCCCGCAGCCCACCCCCACGTCCACCACCCGCAGGCCGCGCCCCGCCTGCCGCGCCGCCGCGAAGTCGAGCACGAACTCGACCAGCGTCTCCGTCTCCGGCCTGGGAATTATGGCAGCAGGAGTGACCTCCAACTCCAGACCGTAGAACTCCTTCCGCCCCAGGATGTACGCGGTCGGCTCATGCGAGAGGCGGCGCCGGAGCAGGGCGTTGAAGGTCGCTTCGAGGTCATGGCACAACTCGGCGCGCAGGCGCTGGTAGAGGTGTGTGCGATCGGTGTTCAGGGCGTGGGCCAGGAGAAGCTCCACCTCCAGGTTGGCCTCGTCACTGCCGCCCTCGGTGGAGAGCACCCGCGAGCCATGGCGGAGGGCCTCACTGATGTTCACGGGCGAGCCGAGCCTGCCCGTTCCGGTTGGTCCGACCCACCCCACTGCGCCGCCCCAGGTCCCCGCCCGAGGCGGACTGACGCCTTCGCGTGCCCCAGCCCTCGCAGTTCGAAGAACCTCCTCGCCGCTCAGGATGACAAGTGGGGTCTCACGCGAGCTGGGCCTCCATGAGACGCGCCTGCTCGTCATCCCGCAGCGCATCGATGATATCGTCGATGTCGCCGTCCAGGAGCGCAGGTAAGCTGTGCCGTGTGAAGCCCACGCGATGGTCGGTGACGCGGTCCTGGGGGAAGTTGTATGTTCGAACCTTCTCGGCCCGCTCGCCGGTGCCCACCTGGGATCGGCGGGCCGAGTCCAACTCCGCCCGCTGTCGGCGTTGCTCGACGTCCAGGATGCGCGCCCGCAGGACTGCCATCGCCTTGGTGCGGTTCTTGAGCTGGGAGCGCTCGTCCTGGCACACGGCGGCGATGCCGGTGGGGAGATGGGTTATGCGGACGGCGGTGGCGTTCTTCTGCACGTTCTGGCCGCCGTGGCCGCTGGCGTTGAAGATGTCGAGGCGCAGGTCCTTCTCGTCGATATGCACGTCGACGTCCTCGGCCTCTGGCAGGACGGCCACGGTGGCGGTGGACGTGTGGATGCGGCCGCTAGCCTCGGTCACGGGGACCCGCTGGACGCGGTGGACGCCGCTCTCATACTTGAGACGAGAGTAGGCGCCGGCGCCGCGCACCTCGAAGATGATCTCCTTGAAGCCGCCCCGATCGCTGGGGTGGGAGTTCATTACATCCACTGTCCAACCGTTACGTTCCGCGTACCGGCTGTATACGCGGTAGAGATCGCCGGCGAAAAGGGTGGCCTCCTCGCCGCCGGCGGCGGCCCTGATCTCCACGATGACGTCCTTGTCGGCAAACGGGTCTTTGGGAAGGAGGGCGCGCCGAAGCTTCTCCCCCAGGGCATCGATCCCGGCCTGGGCCTTCGTGATCTCCTCTTGCGCCAGGGCCACAAGCTCCGGGTCTACCCCCTCTGAGACGATGGCGCGGCC
>MGNZ01000051.1:3794-3913 GCA_001795235.1 Chloroflexi bacterium RBG_16_64_32
AGACGACGTCTTCCAGGGAGGAGTGCTCGCGGGCGAGCGCCTGCAGCCGCTCGTAGTCGCCGGTCAGTTCGGGGCGGGCCATCTCGCGGCCCAATTCTTCGTATCGCGCCTCAACGGCG
>MGNZ01000051.1:4014-4253 GCA_001795235.1 Chloroflexi bacterium RBG_16_64_32
TGTGATTATAGCAGACAGGGGGATGTCGGCTGGCTTAGTCGTCCTCGACGCTAGATTCTATATGTTCCCGAGCCTCGGGTTTCTGGGCCTTTTCGAGGATGCTCCAGAGACGGGGATCAGCCTCGTCTGCCCCTCTCTCGACTATGCTCTGGAGTTTCGGATCAGGCTTGTCCGGATCGGGCCTAGACGCAGCCGGTCCGGTCGCTTCTTGAGCGCCTTCGGTAGCCGGTTTCGGCTCT
>MGNZ01000051.1:4374-4690 GCA_001795235.1 Chloroflexi bacterium RBG_16_64_32
GTCGAACGATTCGATCAGGTTAGCAATTATCCTTCGTTTAGTGTAACTCGGTTCTTCAAAAAGGTACAGATCGCGCAAGGGCCTTGGTTCAGGATCACGTCTGTACGGCACCACTGCGTATGCGCGAAAAGCGAAGAACATAGTCACGGCATATAGAGTTACTCCCAGCACAAAGAAGGCCAAGACCGCTCCCTTGGCCAGATCGTTGTCGTCCACCGCGCCAAATCTGAGGCCGGCTGCCACAGTCAGAACGACACTGGAGAACGCCAACAGTGTTCCAGCCTTGCGATCCAGGGCATCAGCTTGATCAAGCTGC
>MGNZ01000051.1:4813-11984 GCA_001795235.1 Chloroflexi bacterium RBG_16_64_32
AGCGGCACCGTCTCCTGGTCCCCGTCCGCCAGGCGGCGGAGCGTCACGGTGCCTTCCTTTAGCTCGCGCCGGCCAATGATAGCGGCGTAAGCAGCGCCCAGGGCGTCGGCGTGCCGCATCTGGGCCTTGAGCGAGCGCTCTCCGGCGGCGACGACGGCGGCGATCCCCTCCCGCCGCAGGTCGGAGGCCAGGCGGAACGCCAGAGAGCGGGCGTCCGGCGTCTGGAAGGCGACGAATACGCGTGGACACCGGGGCTCATCCGGTTGCTCGTCGATGCGCTTCAGGTTCAGGACTATGCGCTCGATGCCCGTGGCCCAGCCGATGCCGGGCGTGGGCCTGCCGCCGAGCTGCTCGATCAGGCCGTCGTAGCGGCCGCCGCCTCCGACAGTGCTCTGCGCCCCCTCCGCGCGGGGCTGGAACTCGAATACCGTGCGGGTGTAGTAGTCCAGCCCCCTTACCAGGCGGGGGTTGATCACATAGGCAATGCCGACGTCCTCCAGATAGGACTGCAAGCGTGAGAAGTGGTCGGCGCAGGCGTCGCACAGGTAGTCGGTGAAGGGCGGCGCCCCGGCGATGACGGGCTGGCAGCGCTCTTGCTTGCAGTCCAGAAGGCGCAGGGGGTTGCGCTGGTAACGGCCCTCACAGTCGTTACAGACCTGCTTCAGCTTATCGGCGTAGTAGGCGCGCAGGGCGTCCAGGTAGCGGGGCCGGCACTCCCCGTCGCCGATGCTGTTCAGATGCAGCGTCAGCCCCTGAATCCCCAGCTCCTCGTACGTCCGGAACAGCAGCTCGATGACCTCCGCGTCCACGGAGGCGTCCGCCTCGCCGATCGCCTCGCAGCCGAATTGGGTGTGCTGCCGGTAGCGGCCGGCCTGGGGGCGGTCGTAGCGAAAGATGGGGCACCAGTACCAGAGGCGCACGGGCTGCGGCAGGTTGTGCATGCCGTGCTCCAGGTAGGCGCGGCACACGGGCGCAGTCCCTTCCGGGCGCAGCGCCAACTGTTGGCCGCCGCGGTCCTCGAACACGTACATCTCCTTTTGGACGATGTCCGTGACCTCGCCCACGCCGCGCGTAAACAGAGACGCCTCCTCGAACTGCGGCGTCTCGATGCGCCGGTATCCGAACAGGCCGCACATCCGGCTGGCCGCCTCCCAGATGCGGTCCCAGTAGGGCTGGTCCTCCGGGAGGACGTCCGCTGTGCCCCTGGGGGCCTTGTACTGTCTGGTCATGCTTCGTCTTGCATCGCGGCTTCGTGGCTGAGCATACTAGAATGCGTCACGTCGGAAAACACCTCGGCGATGATCCGGCGCCGCTCGCTGGTTCAGGCGGTAGATACGGTTCGTCGGCGTGCGTAGATCAGGTACGGACAGGCATGAGCTTGATACAAGTCGCTCTGCTCCAGATGGCCGCCGGCGGCAGTGACCAGGACGCAAACGAGGCCAAAGGAGCGGAATACTGTCGCCGCGCAAGTGACATGGGGGCCGATATCGCGCTCTTTCCAGAGATGTGGAACATAGGACACACGCCGTGCCCTCCTGACGAAGAAGGGCGCAACCGGTGGCAGGCCCAGGCCATAGGTCCGGACGACGGTTTCATCGCGCACTTCAAGGAGCTCGCCAAGGAACTAAGGATGGCGATTGCGCTGACCTATCTTGAGCGATGGGATGGCGCTCCGCGAAACTCTGTATCCATTATCGACCGGCACGGGGAAATCCTCATGACCTACGCCAAGGTTCACACCTGCGACTTTTCGATGGAGGCCGCATGCACGCCTGGTGATGATTTCTGCGTCTGCACGCTGGATACGGATAAGGGAGACGTCAAGATCGGCGCGATGATATGTTTCGACCGTGAGTTCCCGGAAAGCGCGCGAGTACTGATGCTCAAGGGCGCCGAACTTATTCTAGCACCCAACGCCTGTACATTAGACGATGGTCGCATCGGCCAGTTCAGGGCGCGGGCCTTTGAGAACATGACAGGCGTGGCGATGGCGAACTATGCCGCCCCGCAGCACAACGGGCGATCAATAGCGTTTGATGCCGTGTCATTTGATGAAATCGATGGTGAGGCCAGGGACACTCTCATTATCGAAGCTGGCGAGGGCGAAGGCGTGTATCTTGCGGCATTTGATCTGGACAAGCTGAGGGCATATCGGGAGCGTGAGTCGTGGGGGAATGCTTTCAGAAAACCGCGCTCCTACGGAATCTTGAGCTCCCCCGACGTTGAGCCACCGTTCGTCCGAAAGAGCGCAAGAAGATAGGCATCACCCACCTACCCCACTTTCGTATTCAACCGCAGTCCCGCTACGGTGACGACTGATGATAAGGGCGTGGGTCTTGCAAATCAGGAGGGAGGGCTAGCGGTGAAGCTACGCGGGAGAACGGTCATCGTCACGGGGCCCTCCAGCGGCATCGGCATGGCCACGGCGCGACAGCTCGCCCGGGCCGGCAGCAACGTCGTTCTGGCCTCACGCAACCGGCAGGCGCTGGAGGATCTGGCCGAGGAGCTGGAGACGCTGCCGGGCCGCCGCCTGGTCGTGCCGACGGACGTCACCGACCGTTCAGCGGTGCAGGCGATGGTGGAGCGCACGCTCCAAGAGTTCGGCTCCATCGATATGTTAGTGAACAACGCCGGCCAGGGGCTGAACGCACCGATCGCCGAAGGGAGTCTGGAAAACGTCCGCCACGTCGTCGAGGTGAACCTTTTTGGTGCCATTCACTGTATTCAGGCGGTGACGCCCCACATGAAGGAACGCCGGCGGGGCGCCATCATCGTCGTCTCGTCCGTCGTAGGTCGACTGGCCACCCCCTATAACGGCGTCTATTCGGCGACGAAGGCCGGCCTCAATGCGCTGACCGATTCGCTCAGGCAGGAGCTGGAGCCCCACAACATTCGGGTGACCGCGATCTTCCCGGGCTACACGATCACCGGCTTCCAACGGAACGCGCTGAGCGAGGTGCAGATGCCGCAGCCGTCCCGTCTCGTGCGCGGCGCAAGCGCGGAAGCGGTGGCGAAAACAGTTCTTCGCGCCGCTCGCGAGGGCCGACGGGAGGCTTACGTGACGTTTGGCGACGCAGTGGCGGTGATGATTAAGAACTTTTCGCCCCGCCTGATAGACTGGGGAATGCGCCGGTTGTGGCTCTCGTCGCGCAATCCGGCCAAGCCGAAGGAACGATAGCAGCGCTCGGTCGATGGTGCTAAACTTACCAATACAAGATGACTATTGAGCAAGCTGAGATGGCGCAGCCGCTGCTGGCGAAGGCGCGCGAGTTCCTGCCCTCCGACGCGGTGGCCAAGGTTCAGGCCGCCTACGAGTTCGCCGCCAATAGCCACGCCGGACAGCTCCGGCGATCCGGCGATCCGGTCATCACCCACCCCCTCCACGCCGCCCTGACGATCGCCGCGCTTCAGCTCGACGGCGACACGATAGCCGCCGCCCTCCTGCACGATGTCCAGGAGGACTGCGGCGTCACCAACGCCGAGATCGAGAAGCGGTTTGGACCCGAGGTGGCCAAGCTGGTGGAGGGCGTTACCAAGCTCGGTCAGATCCCCTGGGAGGCCGCAGAAGCTGCGGCGGCCGATGACCACATCCAAGCGGAGAACCTGCGCAAGATGTTCCTCGCCATGGCCCAGGACCTGCGCGTGGTCATCATCAAGCTTGCAGACCGCCTGCACAACATGCTCACTCTGAAGGCCCTGCCACCAGATGACCAGATCCGCATCTCCAGAGAGACCATGGAGGTGTACGCGCCCCTGGCCTCGCGGCTCGGTATATGGGAGATGAAGTGGCAGCTGGAGGACCTGGCGTTCCGCCATCTGGACCCTGATCGCTACAAGGCCATCGCCGGCATGCTTGACGTCAAACGGGACGCCCGCGAGCGCCAGGTCGCCCGAGTGAAAGAGTTCCTGAGCGAGGAACTGGCGAAGCAGGGGGTCAAGGCCGATGTTCAGGGGCGCGCCAAACATATCTACAGCATCTACCAGAAGATCGAAAAGTACGCGGCCACCAGCAGGGGCTCCAGCGAGATATACGACCTACTGGCCGTACGCATCCTGGTGAACACGGTCACCGACTGCTACAGCGCCCTGGGCGTCGTGCACGGGTTATGGCGCCCCCTGCCCGGTGCCTTCGACGACTACATCGCCAACCCGAAGGAAAGCATGTACCAGGCCCTTCACACCACGGTCATGAGCCTGGACACGCGACCACTCGAAGTGCAGATCCGCACCTACGAGATGCACCGCAGCGCTGAGTACGGGGTGGCCGCTCACTGGCGCTACAAGGAGGGCTCAAAGCGGGACCTCCGCTACGAGGAGCGGCTGGCATGGCTGCGCCAGCTCCTGGAGTGGCACCGGGAGATCGCCCAGGCCGAGGAGCTGGTGGAGGCCGTCAAGTCAGATATCTTTCAGGACCAGGTATTCGTGTTCACACCCAAGGGCGCGGTCAAGGACCTGCCCAAGGGTGGCACGCCCATCGACTTCGCTTACCGAATCCATACCGACCTGGGCCACATGTGTGTAGGCGCCAAAGTGAACGGTCGGCTGGTGACCCTCAACACGGAGCTGAACAACGGTGACGTCGTAGAAGTCATGACCGGCAAATCGTCCAAGGGGCCTTCCCGCGACTGGCTCAACGCCCACCTCGGCTACGTCCACACCAGCCATGCCCGCGGCAAGATACGCCAGTGGTTCAAGCGCCAGGAGAGAGATGAGAACATCGCCCGCGGCCACGAGATGCTGGAGAAGGAGCTGCACCGCCTGGGCGTGACCATGGCCGACGTTCAGCAAGACCTCCTCAAGCTATTCCATTGCGACGACCTGGAGGACTTCCTTCAGCGAACCGGCTACGGCGAGATCAGCACCCACCAGATTGCCAAAAGACTAGCGCCGATAATCCAGCCGGAAGAGATAGCGGTCCCGCCCCCGGAGGCGCCGGCCCGCGCCACCTACACCACCAGCGTTAGCGTCCTGGGCACCGGCGACCTCCTGACCCGTCTGGCCCGCTGCTGCAACCCCGTCCCGGGCGACGACATCATCGGCTACGTGACCCGCGGAGAAGGCGTATCCATACACAGAGGCGACTGCCCCAACATCTTGCACGCAGGCGAGCGGGAGCGGCTGGTTGAGGTGGAGTGGGGACAGCGAGGGCACCTCTACCCTGTGGCGGTACGCATAGAGGCGTGGGACCGCGTGGGACTGCTGCGGGATGTCAGCACAATGGTTGCGCTGGAGCGGGTGAACATGGTGGGCGTCCACACCCAGGAGCAAGAGGACGGCCTGATCACCATCTTCGTAACCCTGGAGACCACGGGCATCGAGCAGTTGACGCGGCTGCTGAGCAAGCTGGAAGGGGTGCGCGGCGTTCTCTCCGTGGGAAGGCGCCTGGAAAGCACGACCAAGAAGGGGTAGAGCCGCGTCAACCCCCATCCCATTACCCGCGGCCCTGCCGTATAATGGCCGCAGCCTCCGCCGCCGGACGCCGTCCAGCGGCCGGTTGGCCAGCGAGGGAGGGGTATGCTCGCCAAGGTCAGCAGTTGCGCTGTCGTCGGCCTTGACGGCGAGGTCGTCGAGGTCGAAGTTGACATCGGTCAGGGGCTGCCCGCATTCGCCATCGTCGGACTTCCCGACACCGCCGTGCAGGAGGCGAAGGAGCGCGTGCGCTCCGCCATCCGCAACTCCGGCCACCACTTCCCGCTCAAGCGCATCACCGTAAACCTGGCGCCCGCCGATCTGCGCAAGGAGGGCCCCGCCTACGACCTGCCCATAGCCGTGGGCATTCTCATGGCATCCGGCCAGGTCCCGGCAGCGGCGGACGGCGCTGTGTTCATGGGAGAGCTCTCCCTGGACGGCCAGGTACGACATACGAGCGCCGTCCTGCCTATGGTCGCCCTGGCCCGCGACCGCGGCTTCCGAGCCGTTTACGTGCCGGCCAACGACGCGCGCGAGGCCTCCCTCATCGACGGCATCCAGGTTCTGCCCGTCGGCGCTCTGGGGGAGCTCTCGTCCCACCTGCGGGACGTTCAGACCATCGCCCCCTTCGTCTCCACGGGGTCGCACCCTGCAGCCGAGGCCCCCGCCGCCGACATCGTCGACTTCTGCCACATTCGTGGCCAGGAGCACGTCAAGCGCGCACTGGAGGTGGCGTCGGCAGGCGGCCACAACGTTCTCATGACCGGCCCTCCGGGCGCCGGCAAAACGCTCCTCGCCCGCGCTCTGCCGGCCATCATGCCCGCAATCACCGCGGCGGAGGCGCTTGAGGTCACCAAGATCTACAGCATCGCCGGACTCCTCCCCCAGGACACACCCCTTGTGCGGCAGAGACCCTTTCGCGCGCCTCACCAGACCATCTCCCACGCCGGCCTGGTGGGTGGAGGACGGCACCCCCGCCCCGGCGAGATCACCCTCAGCCACCGCGGAGTGCTGTTTCTGGACGAACTCCCGGAATTCCCCTACTCGGTACTGGAGTCCATCCGGCAGCCCCTCGAGGACGGGGTCGTCACCGTGAGCCGGGCCCAGGGGACGGTGACGTTTCCCGCCAACTTCATGCTGGTGGCGGCGATGAACCCCTGCCCCTGCGGCTACTACGGGGACCCCACCAAACACTGCGCCTGCTCCGCCTCGACCGTTACCCGCTACCAGCACCGCATCTCCGGCCCCCTCCTTGACCGCATCGATATCTTCATGGACGTGCCCCGTGTGGACTACGAGAAGCTGACCAACGAGGAGATAGCCGAGTCCTCCACCGAGGTGCAGACGCGGGTGGAGGCGAGCCGGGAGCGGCAGCGGCTTCGCTTCTCTGAGTCCCGCCTGGTGTGCAACGCGGAGATGGGACCGGTTGAGGTGCGGGAGTTCTGTCAGCGCTTCCTGGAGGACGAGGCGAAGGGTCTCCTGCGCATGGCCATGAACCAGCTCAGCCTTTCGGCCCGCGCCTTCCACCGCGTCCTCAAGCTGGCCCGCACCATCGCCGACCTGAGCGCCGCGGACATCATCGCTACGTCCCATCTGGCGGAGGCGCTCCAGTACCGCCAGCGGGGCGCCGGCTAGGTGATTGGCCACAGACCTGCCTGCCGCAGGCAGCTTGACGCAGATGGTCGCAGATGGATCTGATTTGCTCCTATCTGTCCTCACCCGGCTGCCGGCAAGGACATGAGCGGTCTATGACCGCGGCGGG
>MGNZ01000051.1:12012-16931 GCA_001795235.1 Chloroflexi bacterium RBG_16_64_32
CGGACTTTGGTGGTGCAGCCTCTCCTCACCCTGATCCGCCTCAGGCGGAGAAGGGTCACCCGGAGACCAGGTCGCTAGGCGACAGCGTTGGCGGGCGACCTGAAGGTCGCCCCTACGGCCGATCTCGCACGGAGACCTGGTCGCTAGGCGTCGGCTAGCGACCCGTGCTAGACTCGCGTTCGATGGCGCGTGAGCTAACGAGCGTCGAGCCCCTTCTGCCGGTCATCCGGCAGCGCCCCCTGGGCCTGCTGTCGGACATCGATGGGACGCTGGCGCCCATCGTGCCCAGGCCGGAGGACGCCGCGGTGCCGGACGCCGTCCGGGCGCTTCTGGGACAGCTCGCGGCCAGGGGCGTCAAGGTAGCGCTCATCACCGGCCGCTCCCTGGACATGGCGCGCCGGATGGCCGGCCTGGACGACGCCGCCTACGCCGCCAACCACGGCCTCACGCTATGGCTGGAGGGCCGCGAAGAGGCCGCGCCCGGCATCGCTGAGTACGAATCCCTGGCCCGCCGGGCCGAAAGCGACCTGCTCGCCCTGACCCGGACGGCGCCCGGCGTTGAGGTCGAAAACAAGGGGCCGCTCCTCGCGGTCCACTACCGCCGCGCTGCAGACCCCGCGCGCACGCGCGAAGCGATCCTGCAAGCGATTGAGCGTTCGGCGGCCGCCCGCCGCTTCCGAATACACGAGGGCCGCATGGTCGTGGAGCTGCGGCCGCCGCTGGACATCGACAAGGGGACGGTGCTTGAGACGCTCGTGCAGCGACTCGGCCTCAGGGGAGTCATCTGCCTGGGAGATGACATAACGGATATCGACATGTTCGCGGCGGCTCGGCGGTTGCGAGCGCAGGATTTTGCTAGCGCCGCACTAGCGGTGGCCAGCGAAGAGGCGGCTCCGGAGGTCGCTCGGGCAGCCGACTACACGCTGACGGGGCAAGCGAGGGTGGAGTGGCTGCTGGCCGCGATAGTCAGAGCGCTCCCTTAGAGACGGCCATCAGGTCACGGAGCTGTCGCTCCAACCAGAAGCAGATGTCCTCTTCCTGCACCAGGCGCTTGAGGGCGGACGCCCTCAGGCGGCGCTCGTCCGGGGGCATGACTAGAGCCCGGTGAAGCGCGCGCAACGTCCCTTCCAGATCGGTCGGCGTGACGCCCAGGGCGTAGTCCGAGAGCTGCTCGTAGGAGCCGGCGAGCTCGGATAGGACGAGCACCCCATCACGCTCGTTGACCAGAGGCCCCTCCTTGGACACCAGGTTCATGCCATCGATGACAGGGTTGACGAACAGCACGTCGTAGATGCTCATCCCGGCGATTGCCTGGGCGTAGTTGTTCTCGTAGAAGACGTGGATGGGCTGCCATTCGGCGTCTCCGAATTCGTCGTTGATCGAGTCCACGGCCTCGAACACCTCGTCGGTGTAGGTCTGGTACACGCCGAGCTCGCTACGGGAGGGGACGAGGAACTGGAACAGGGTGACGCTGCCGCGAAATTCGGGGTAGCGCTCCAGAAAGATCTCGAAGGCCCGCAGGCCACGGATGACGTTCTTGCTGGGCTCGGAGCGATCCACCCGAACGATGGCCTGCCCCTGTAGCCGGGCGCGGAGCTGGTCTGCGTAGCGCCTGACCTCAGCGCTCTGGGCGAACTCCAGCAGACCGGCGGCGTCAACGGAGATCGGGTAGCTGCAGACGACGGTGGTGTGTCCCTTGTAGGTCACGTGGCGCCGCTGAAAGTCGATCATGGCGCCCTTGAGCATCGACTGGCAGCAGTGAAGGAAGTTGAGCACGTCGCTAACGGTCTGGAGACCGACGATGTCGGTGGCGCACATATCTTGGTGGATCGTCTTGCGCATGAACTCGGGGATGATGCCCCAGTAGCGCGGGCCCGGCCAGGGGATGTGGGTAAAGTGAAGGATGGTGGCCTTCGGGATCTTCTCCCGTAGCCGCGCCGCCGACAGGTAGAGGTGGTAGTCCTGAAGGAGGACGTACGGAGGCTCCTTATCGTTCGCGGCCTCGGCGGCGACGGCGCTGGCTATCGCTTCGTTGAACGGGACGTAGCCGTCCTCCCAGGCCTCGTATACCGCGCGTCCGATGTTGGGCGTGCGAGGGGTGTTCCACATGTAGTGCTGGAGGAACCAGAGGAGGGGGTTGCAAAACACGTAGTAGTGCCTCTGGTAGACGTTCCTGGGCACGACCGCGAATCGAACGTAGATCTCGTTGCCGGGGACCTTCAGGAGGCCACAGTTGGACTCTTCCGCCGCCCGCCGGTCGCCCTCCGTCATGGCGGTGGCTATCCAGACCGCAGGGACAAAGCGCGTGGCGGCCGTGAGCGCGGTCACCATACCACCGCCGCCCCGTTTGCCGGACAGAGAGCCATCGTCCGCCACGGAGAATTCCAGCGGGCCACGGTTGCTGGCGATGAGCAAGCGTCGCTCGGCCAGCATCTGCTGGCACAGCTCTTCCAGTCGTCGTACCTTGCTGGAGTGCGGGCCGTCGCTTTCGGTCATTGCGGGGGCGCTCCCTTGCAGAATGGCCCAATCGGTGTGACCTGTCAACCTCGCGAGCGGTCGTCCCGCTGCGCCACGCGGTTGACCACCTGGAAGGGCCAGCCCTAAGATGATAGCGACCGGGGTGTAGCTCAGTCAGGTTAGAGCGCCTGGTTTGGGGCCAGGAGGTCGGCGGTTCGAATCCGCCCACCCCGACCAGAACCCTGTAGCCCCCGCTTCACGATGTGCCACGCACTGCGACCGGCGAAGGACACGATGGTGACTCGCGGGTTCACCGACGCGCATAACGGGAGTAGCGAGGCGTCCACGGAGCCCGAACCGGATAGGCCCTCGCCGTGACCGTCAGCCGCGTCATCGCTGACCCGAAGCGGCTGGGCCGGTTAGCCGCATTCGTCGGGCCGGCACGCAGCGATCTTGTCCTCGATTTCGGCACTGGCGTGATGGCCTCGGCCTTCGCCCGGCGAGTGGACAAGGTCATCGCTCTGGCCTGGGAGCTCCGCCGCAGCCGGCCCGACAGCGTTCTTCTTGAGCCAGCCGACCCCCACGAGCTACCGTTCCCCGACGACAGCTTCGATGTCGTGGCCTGCGGGCCGTCGTTCCACCACCTCACGTCACCGCGGATTGTGCTCAGGGAGGTGGCCCGCGTCCTCCGCCCAGGGGGACGCACCGCGATCGAGGACATCATCGCCTCTGAGCAGTCGGTGCGCGCCCGCTACCAGGACCGGCTGGAGCGCCTGCGCGACCGCTCGCACCCGGGCTACCTGCGGTTGAGCCAGATCATCGCCTACGCCGGGGAGGTAAGCCTCACCGTGCGCCGAGTGCAGGTGCAAGACCTGCCCCGCGAGTTCAACGAGTGGCTCATCGGCGGGCGTTCCTCGCCCGGGCGCATCGAGCACATACGGCGGCTTATGGTGGGCGCCGTGATGGCGGACCTCAGCGGGCTCCGCATCCGGCTGGTGGACGACGCGGTGCTGTTCACCCAGCAGCTTGCCTGGCTCATCGCCGAGAAGCCGGGCTAGGGCGCCACCCTTACCGCGCGTCCGGTCCGCAGTGCTATCATATATGTAGCACGCAGCCGTATTCTCGAACCGGAGGTCGGGCATGACGGGCACGCGCAGCACGCCGGTGGCCGTTGCGCTCCACGCCGTTGAAGGCCGTGGAACAGATAGCGGCGGGCATCGTCTATACAAGTGCCGGAACCATAACCTGGGCCGGCCACATAACGCCCAAGCAAACAGATAGAGAGATGGCCACAAGACAGAGCGGCCCGCGAAGACGTCCTGCGCCCCCTCATGTCCAGGAAAAGGCGATTCGGGCGCGCGCCCGGCAGCCGCTACGGGGCGTGCGTCGGCCGTCGCCGGCGAGGAAGCGTCGGTGAGCGTCCCCATCCGCCGCGGCTGGCCCACCTTCTTCGGCGCCCGGCCCGCCGACGACCTCGAAGACGTTAGGGCCGACGTCGCTTTCCTCGGCGTCCCGTTCGACCAGGCGACCAACGATCGTCCCGGCGCCCGCTTCGGCCCCCTAGCCTTGCGCGAGGCGTCGATGCGCCTCCGCTCGGCGGGCGACGGGGAAGGCTGGCTGGACGCGGAGCGGGGCGAGCGCATCCTGCGCGGCGTTTCCATGCTGGACATCGGCGATGTGGATATCCGCACCGTGGAGCTTCAGGAGAGCTTCGATCGCATCACTGAAGCGGCCGCGTTCGTGCGGTCACGCTGCCGGTTCCCTGTATTCGCCGGCGGGGACCACGCCATCACCTTCCCGTTGGTCCGCACCTTCCAGGACCGCTCCCTGACCGTGGTCCAGTTCGACGCCCATCAGGACTACACGGACGAGAGGTTCGGCCAGCGTTTCTCGCACGACAACCAGATGCGCCGCGTCAGCGAGCTGCCCTGCGTGAAGCAGGTCATTCAGATCGGCCTGCGGGGGGCGCTGGAGCACACTGAGCCGTGGGAGGCGGCCAGGCGGGACGGCGTGGACATCGTGACCAGCGAGCGCATCGTCAGCGAGGGCGCGGAGCGGGCCCTGGCGGACGTGCGGCCCAGCGGCGACACGTACGTCACCATCGACATCGACGTGCTGGATCCGGCAGTGGCCGCCGGCACCGGCTTCCCGGAGCCCGGCGGGATCGGCTACTACCAGCTCAAGCAGGCGCTGCTCTTGGTAGCTGAGCGGACATCAATTATCGCCTTCGATATCTGCGAGATGAACCCTACCTACGACTCCGGTGCTGTGACCGCCCGTATCGCTGCACGGTTGATGCTGGACCTCCTGGGAGCGATAATTCCATCGAGAGAGTAGATGGAGGAGAACCCACCGCCGTCTCAGCCCATCCCTCTGTTCTTGGTAGTTGCGCGGATACTCATCGTGTCCGGCACGTCCTTTGCGGCGGCGGCCGCGATCTTCTTCTTGCTCGCCGGCGTCTG
>MGNZ01000051.1:16940-17256 GCA_001795235.1 Chloroflexi bacterium RBG_16_64_32
CCTTCCCGCCCTCGGTGCGGCGCTGCTCGGCCTCGTGCTCATGTTCCTGGTGGAGCGCGCGGCCCAGTGAACCGTTGTCACTGCATCGGCCGTGTGTGGTATGCTGGATTCGTGACAGGCAGGAGGCGATAAGATGCCATTCCTAATCTTCCAGAGTCTGGGGCCAGCAGAGCTCCTCATCATCTTCGCAATAGTCGTCGTGCTGTTCGGCGCCAGCCGCATCGGCGACATCGGTGGCTCCATCGGCCGGGGCATTCGGGAGTTCCGCCGGGAAGTGAAGGAAGGCGAGCAGGAGCCGGACGAGGAGAAGGAGAAG
>MGNZ01000051.1:17311-25503 GCA_001795235.1 Chloroflexi bacterium RBG_16_64_32
GGCATCTCGTAGGCGCCCGAATTGTCGCGACCCAGCCCTAGGCCGGCTGGACGACCACGTCCTCGATGATCAGAGGCGGCGGCAGTTCGTCCGGCGTCTGGCAGGGGTTGGATTCGCTCGGCTGGGCGCCGAAGCACGGGACGCGCTGCTCCAGCGACTCTAGGATCTCCCGCCCCTCTATCACCTCGCCGACGACGCTGCCTTCGAACTTGCCATCGTCGGTCAGGGCGATGACGAACTGGCTCCCGTGCACCTGGTCGCTCCCCTGTGAGGTGACCGGCACGATGACCGACCACAGGCCGGGATCGCTGGAGTCCCCCTCTCTGGGCAAAGTGTAGCCCGGGCCGGCGGTCCCCGCGCAGGAGTACTCGCCGGAACCCTCGCAGGTGGGGTCTCCGGCCTGCGCGTCAAACCCCGGCAGCACCCAGAAGAACTCCAGTCCGTCGTAGAAGTTATGGCCGGCCAGAAAGGCGAAGCTGTTAGCCGCCTGGGGCGTGTCGGGGTTCAGAGCGATGACGATGGGCCCGCGGTCTGTGGTGATCACCGCTTTGTGGCCCTTGGATGTGTCTATGGTGTCCTCCGCCTTGCTAAAGGTCAGGAGGCCAATTGGCGTCTCGCCCGGCACCGGCGAATCTTCAACGATGGGCGCGCCACCACCCCCCCCGGACGTGCCGCCGAGGCCTGGCGCCAGCCCCACGGCGGCCAGGCTCAAGATCATCACCATGATGAACGCCACGTAGAACGCCTTGACGTTCCAAATGAGGTTTATGGGAAACGGGGGCTTCGCGGTGCGTGTCGGCGGCGCTCCGGAAAGCCGTCTCCTTCGTCTCTGTCGTCTTGGCAGGGGTTGTCTCCTCTCTTATCCCGGTCGGTCTCAGTATAGCAGACGGTACTATTTAAGCCGAGGTTGCGTGTAACACGAGGACGGCCAGCGCATCATTAATTGGTGAATCAGCAAGAGAGGCATGGGTTTACTAATTATGACGATAGCGCAGCAGACCCGACCACCCAACGAGGACACGTGGGCCGACCTGAGCGGCCGCTGGTTTTTCGCCTGGCGAATGGCCGCCGCCTGCGAGACGGCGCTGAGGGAGGTGCACTTCGCCATGGGCCGTCAGGACGACCCCAAGCGGGTGCAGGCGCTGGAGAAGGCCAGCCGGCTCCTGCGCAAGGAGCTGGTGCGCTGGGTGCGTCGCGGGGAGGCGCTGGACATGATCGTGGACCGCGTGCCAGGACCATCTGCGTAAAGACAGCCAACAGACGGGACGGGCCCAGCCTTCGGCTGGGCCTCTTTCTATTCGGGCGCCAGCCGCCTATCGTTGAACCGCGCTGGCGCTTCCCACCACAACCTTGGTGCCGCCCGGCTTCTCGCACCAGATCTGGACGTGCGCTCTCCCCGCCGCGCCCTCCGGCGTGACTTCTGTCACTTGGCCTCGGCAGGTCACCTGCTCCTTCTGCCAGAGGATGTTCACCAGGTTGGCGCTCATACGCCCGCCCACGTACCAGCCGGCGCCAAAGCGTTCGGTCATCATCTGGGAGAGGAAGCAGAGCGACATCATCCCCTGGACAACGATGTCCGGGAAGCCCAGCTTTCGCGCCTCCTCGATGTCGTTGTGATAGTTCTTGGCGGGGCCCGAGAACCTCCGACACATCTCCAGGCTGACGTCCTTCGTGACCTCCGGCACCTCATCGAGAGGCTCCTGCGCGCCCACGTCGAAGCGGCGACCGCCGCTCTTCTCCCGCTCCTTGTCGACGACGATCCCTTTCGCCGCCGCAAGGAGGAAGCTCTGGTGCGTGCGGCCGCGGTTCAGGATGCGCCCGTCGCCGCCCAGGCACGTCACCTCGTTGACCACGTACTCCCGATCCCGCTTGACGTAACGAGCAACGATGAGGGCGCGGGTGGTGACGGTGTCTCCTACCATGATGGGGTGGAAGAGCTCCCACTCCTGCTTGGCGTGCAGGTTGCCATAGATGTTCGGCAGGTACCACGCGAGGTTGCGGTAGACCTGGGAGTGAAGGACCAGAGCCGGCGCCACCGGCCCTCCGAACGGCGAATCGCCGAAGTACCACGGGTTGTGGTCGTCAACCGACTCGGCGTAGTGGTGGACCAGCTCCGGCGTTATCCGCACCTCAATGGCGCCGTAGTCGCGCCCCACGTAGATTTCGTCTGTTCTGGTCGTCATCGTCTTCTCCTTATCGCGGCGCCCGCCGGGCCCAGACGGGCCCCCGTCCGGGGGCTACACCGTGGCCGGTATCTCCCTGGGCCAGACGTCGTTCCACGGACGCTCCTGCTCGAAGGCGTACGACGCCTGGAGGACCAGTTCGTCGCGGTGATACGGCCCCACGATCTGGAGGCCGCAGGGCAGGCCGGAGTCGGTGAGCCCCGCCCGCACGGTGGCCGCCGGGTGCCGCGACAGGTTGAAGGGGTAGGTGAAGGCGATCACCTGCAACGGGTTTCCGATCGACTTCCCGTCGATCTCCAGCGGGAACTTGCCGCGGGCGTCGAACGCCTCCGTGGGCAACGTGGGCGTCATCAGCAGGTCATACCGCTCAAACAGGCGCCAGAGGTAGTTCACCAGCTCGGCGCGGGCGCGCTGAGCTGCGCCGTACACCTCCGGGGTGACCGCCCGCGCCCTCTCGGTGCCGTCCAGGAACCCACGCCCGAACTCCGAGCGGTGCTCCTCGATCAGATCGGCGATCTCGGCGTAGACCTCGGCGCCGGCCACCTGAGCCCACTGCAGCCCCGGGTCCGGGAAGCCTCCCTCCAGCTCCTCGACGTCGTGCCCCAGCTTCTCGAATACCTGCACCGCCTGCTCCACCTCGCGGCGCACGTCCGGCTGCAGGCGGGCGTAGCCCAGCGTTGGGCTCCAGGCGATGCGGAGCCCGCTGGGGAACTGCGTCAACGTCTCCACATACGAGATGCCGGGATGGGGAAGGGAATCTGGGTCAGCCGGGTGATGGCCGGCAACAGCGTCCATGTACAGGGCCGCGTCACGGACGGTGCGGGTTATGGGCCCGTGGGAGACCGTGTCGCTCCAGAAGAGCATCCGGAAAGGCCCGCGGGGTATGCGGCCGAAGGTAGGCTTGAGCCCGAAGCACCCGGTGTAGCAGGCGGGGATGCGGACGGAGCCGCCGCCGTCGGAACCGGTGGCCAGGGGCACCATGCCCGAGGCGATGGCGGCCGAGGTGCCGCCGCTGGAGCCGCCGGGAGTGCGCTCCGGGTTCCACGGGTTGCGGGTGACGCCGAACAGCAGGTTCTTGGTGAACGCCGTGTACCCGAACTCCGGCGCGTTGGTCTTCCCCAGCAGTATGGCGCCCGCCTCCTTCAGCCGCTCTACCTGCACGGAGTCTCGCTCCGGCAGGTTGTCCTTGAAGGGCACGGAGGCGTGGGTAGACGGGAAGCCTTCGGCGTCCTCCAGCTCCTTGACGCCGAACGGGAGCCCGGCCAGGGCGCCTACGTCGTCGCCGTGAGCGATGCGGTCAGCCATGGTGCGGGCATCGGCCAGCGCCTCCTCCGGCCGCATGGCGATGAACGCGTTGAGCACTGGGTTGGCCTCCTCGATGCGCCGGAGGCTGGCCTCCATCAGCTCCACGGGGGAGAGCTCGCGCGAGCGTATCGCCGCGGCGAGTTCGTAGGCGGGCTTGAACCAGAGCTCGGACATGGGCATTCCTCCATGCTAGGCGGGTTCGCTGACGTGGGCGCTGGCATAGTACAACAAAGTCCGTAGAATAGGGAAGCTTCAGGGGGCTGGGCGTCTACACTCTTCAGTGTGGATACAGTTGAGGTGAGTTAGCCCAGACGGGCCCGCTACGCGCGTCTGCGTCCGGGCCAAAAGCACCTGGCGTTTCTGTAGTCGGAAGCGCAGCCGGTGAGATCGTTCACGGTCGTGCCAGGGTGTCCTCTCCGGCGGCAGGCCAGGGGCTCAATAGGGGACAGTACGTGATTGCGCACCTTGCCGCAGAGCGTAGACCCACATCCAGAGGCCGGCGCTGATGACGGCCAGCGAAAGGGCGACGAAATGCGCCTCCTGCAGGCTCCACAGCCATCTCCGCTCCTCCCGGAGGAAGGTGATGGCGAACTTCCCGGCGGCATACAGGGCAAGATACGTCGCGAACAGGGCTCCTGGCCTTTTGATGCGCTTGCGGAGCATCCACAGAACACCAAACACGGCGAGATCCCAGAGGGCTTCATAGGCGAACACCGGCTGGTAACTAATCGCTCGATCTGGAGCCATGGCACCCGGGTTGAGATAGCTGATTCCCCAGGGCAAGCCCGTCTCCTTGCCCAGGGCATCGCCGGTCACAAGGCACCCGAGCCTGCCGATCGCTTGGCCCAGAATGATGCCGGGTGCTGCGGCGTCCGCGAGGCTGAGCAGCGGAGCGCGGCGCAGCCGGGCGACGGCAAGCGTCGCAACGATACCTCCGAGCAGGGCTCCGCCGATCGCCAGTCCGCCTTGCTGTAATTCGAAGACACGCATAGGGTCTGAGGCGTACATCGACCAGTTGTCGACGACATGGAAGGCCCGCGCTCCGACGAGTCCACCCAGGATGGCCCATGGGCCGATGCCCCAGAACGCGTCAAGTGGGATATTGCGCCGCCGAACCTCGTGTTGCCCCACCAGCAGGGCCGCGCCGATGGCTAGAACCACAGCCAGGCCGTACCAGCTGAGAGTCAGGTGACCCAGCCGCAGGATGGCCGGGTCGACGTCAATGATGATCGTGGCCAGTGATGCCGGGTAGCGCAATGACTAGTCCAGTCTCGTGTGGATCCTTGTGCCACACGCCGGGTGAACAGCGACAACCACTAGCCGTCGCGGCTCAGCCCAGGAGCTCCAGGCGCTCTGACACGTTGTCGTAAATCTCGTCCACGTCGACGTACATCGGACTGCCGTGGCCGATCCAGTCCCACCGCCAGATGATCTGGCCCGCCTTGTTGACGAGCACGAAGGTATGTCCCGGCTTGACCCCTGGGTGCATGCTGAACTCCAGGGCGTTGTACGTGGTGGACACGCTCTTGTCCTCGTCCGCCGCGACGATGGAGGTTATTCCGAGTCTGCGAGCCTCAGCTTCCAGCTCGTACATAGGGTCTACCATGATGGTCACCAGCTCCACGTCCAGGGCCTGGAACCGCTCCCAGTCCTCATCCAGGTCAACGACCTGGTCCCAGCAGGGCGCTCACCCCGTCCCTTCGTTGAAGTAAAGGAGCACGACGTGCTGGCCCAGGTGCTCGCTCAGGGAGAACTCATCCCCGGCGACAGTGGGAAGGGTGAAGGTCGACGCCGGCTCCACGAAATACTGCTTTTGTCCGCTGTCGGCCCCGCCCCGCCCTACCAGCCAGGCAATGATTCCGATGGCCAAGGCCAGCGAGGCGACCGCCGCCAGGCGCCGCTGTACCCTTCTCCGTTGCCACCAGGGCTGTCCACCCTTTTGCGTCTTCTTGGTCACATCTTCCTCCTACGGGCCCATCATAAAGATCAGGGTGATCGTCAGCGTCGGCTTCGCCGGATCGTTGGACTCCAGCTCCGCCACCATCTTGTCCGTCATGCTTTCCATGCCCTCCGGCGCCTTGAGGTCGAACAGCAGCCTCCCGTTTCCGCCCGCCGGCACGGAGGCAGGCTCCACCCGGAACCCTTCCACGCCGCAGCCGCAGGCCGCGTCTGGCGCCGGGCGCACCTTGAGGATGGAGACCGCCAGGGGCGCGTCGCCGGCGTTGCGGAATTCGATCGAGCGCTCCACGGTCTCCCCGACAGGCACCACCCCCAGGTCGAAGGTGTCACCGCCGGCGGCGAACCGGGGGCCCGCTGCGAGCGGCGCGGCTTCGCCTCCAGGTGAAGCTGCGGCGCCGTAGGGAACGGCCCGCAGCGGGTTCTCCGGGCTGCCCTTGGTGATAGCGCCGGTGTTCACCACCAGGTCGCCGTTCTCCTTCACCTGCACGTCTAACAGGTCCAGAGGACGCGGCGCCGGCCCGAACACCAGGATGGCGGCGCCCTTGGTGTAGGTGGAGCCGTGGCAGGGGCAGCGGAACCAGCCCGTCTCGTCCTGGAACTGGAAGTCGGGGCGCCAGGGGACCGTGCAGCCCAGATGGGTGCACTTCTGGTGGATGGCGAGCACGCCGCCCGGCGAGCCCTCCTGCCCCGGCGACAGGTGGGACAGGTAGAAGCGGCCCGTGGGGAAGCGTACCGGTTCGGATCCCGGCGGCGGCACCTGGTCTGCCGGTACGATGAGCTCGCCGCCGAAATCCGCCGCCCTGCGGCGCGGCCAGACGAAGTCCAGGGGAGCCCCCAGGACGCCCACCGCGGCCAGGAGCATGGATGACCAGAAGCCGCCCAGAATGAACACGCGTCGCGTCAACACCGGGCCGGGCGGCGGCACCGGCTTCGCCACGGGCGTCCGGACGCCGGGCTCAGGTCGCTCTTTCGCTGACATCAGTCATCACGTCTTTCGATGGGTATCACTCCATCATGTGTGGGCCGCAGTTGTGGTCCACGTTGCGGATGGTGAACCCCTTGGTCCACACTGTCTCCACGAAGTCGATCTCCACCGAGGGCAACTCCGACGCTGTCTCGGTGTCGGCCACGAAGGGGATGCCGTCCACCTCGAAGGCCGCGTCGTCCGGAGACTGATTGTCCCCCATGGCGAGGCTGAAGTGGGCCTTGCCGCAGTGGCAGCGGTGGTCGATGAACACTCGCAGCCTAGTCGAGCCGATGTCGCCGCTGTCCATCACCGCCTTGAACTGCTTCTGTGCTGGCTCCGTCAATTTGAGCATGCCGTTCTCCTAACTTGTGCTGCGACCTATGGTGCGCATCCGCTCGCTTTGCCTCCACCTTCGCCGCCCGTGCCCAGCGCGCCCTGCTGCTGAAGCTGGGCGTTTACCTGTTTCCACCCGCCACTGCTGGAGTACTCCTTGCCCATCACCAGGCGGGCATCTACATCCTCCCACGCCTGGTCCCGGCCCTCGAAATAAAGGGCCAGATGGTGATACTGGTCGGGAAACCAGAAGGGGCTCACGTCTTTTAGCGCCTGGAAGATCTCATCGGCGCTGGCCCCCTGCGAGGCCATGAGCTCCGCCATCCCCAGAGCGGCCATCCCGTGGTTACAGTCCGGGAAGGCTGTCATGTTGCCGCAGCACGGCCGGTAGGAGTTGTACGCGACCTCCTTCACGACCGCCTGCTGCTCGGGCGTCAGACGGATCAGCGGCAGAGCCGCGAGATACTCGGGGCCAGGCTTCTCTCCAATGGTCCAGCCACCGGTGCTGGCATAGCCGCCCGCCTGATCCCAGCCGCTCTGGGCCATCGGGCCGTCTCTCAGGACTGTATTGTCGTTGGCGAGGCCCAGTGCCCAAAGAACATCAAGGAGAAAGTAGGCGTTGCTGGAATCGAAGGTGATAGGCTCATCGGAACCGTCAGCAAGGAGCCCCAACTGATCGGGAGTGAGGGGCGAGCCGGCCCCCTGAGCGGCGGCTCTGAACTTCTCAAGGTCTATCACCCCCTCCTGGACCAACTGTCGCGGGAGGTCACCCCAGCGGACGTCCAACGTGACCCCGCTTTCGGGCAAGAGGGCTGCCACTAGCTCGTCAGATGTTGACGATGTTGACGCGGAGGGCGAGTCGTCCTGGAACACAGAGGGGCCCAGCCATCCACCGAGAAATCCGAAGGCAATCGCCAGTGCAGCAAAGGCCGACAGCCGCAGCGACGTCCGGATCAGCCTGCGGAGTCTCGTCCAGAACGGGCTAGGCATGGCGGACGGCTCCACTGGCGGCCAGTGACTCGGCGGCACCCACCCGTTTGGCGCCGAGCCGCGTGCGTCTTCCGGACCAGCCCCGACGTCTTGGCGACCGTTCTCAATAGTCATCGTAATGCACCCCTTACGTTGTAGGCGCCGCCTCCCAGTGCAGCGCCAATTGCTCGTTGCCGATCTCGATGGTGAGTTCGACCGGGCCGCGTTCGAGACCACGCGGGAACACCAGGACCCCCGCCCGGTGGTGCGAGTCATCGCTCACACTGATCCAGTCTGCCGGTCGCAGATCCGCTTCGCCCTGCCTGAGGGCGGTCGCCTTCTCCATGTCTATCTGGCCCAGGTCGCCGGAGTGAGTCGTGAACAGGATCTCGACCAGCACGAATTCTTCCATTGGGTACGCAGCAACGTCCGCGTCCACGCCCTCAAGGTCTTGCTCGGTGAGCCACGTCCCCTCC
>MGNZ01000051.1:25518-26503 GCA_001795235.1 Chloroflexi bacterium RBG_16_64_32
GCTTCAGCGATGCTCGTCAGTCGCGGGCCTCCTCCTGCCCCGCCGGTAGAGTCCGGCTCCCCGCTGAAGCCGTTCGAGCAGGCCGCCGCCAGCAGCGCCACCACGAGTGCTGTCACGATTGCCAGCCGTCTCATGATGCAGCCTCCTCGCGCGTCCGCCGGGTCTGAACCACGGCCAAACGCAACATGACCGCCACACCCAGGGCATTCACGGCCAGCCCAGCCGTCATAAGAGGGATTCGGTAATCATTAAGGAAGATGGCCGCTCCGGACAGGCCGAGGACAGGAAGGGCGTCGGTGACGTGATGGGCGCAGCAGGCCACCATCGCCACCGTGGAGGTCCCGGTGCCCGTGGCGGTGGCGACAGCGGCGCCGCCGCGGGCCCGCCGCGAAAGCAGCCGGCGGACGTACACGAACAGGCCCACTTGGACAGCGAAGCCGCCCGCGATGGCCGCCACGAAGTAGCGGTCGTCCCAGAGGAGGTCCTGGGTGTGAGAGAACCCCTGGGCCCAGCTCACCAGCCCTAGATACAGCCCGACCAACAGAAAACCGGCCAACGCTCCAGCGCCGGCTGGCAGCACCCAGGCAATGCGGAAGATGAGCGGCTCTGGTTCTGCCGCGCTTGCCGCTATTCTCATTGCGGAGGCCTCGGCCTCAGTCACTCAACCATCCCCGGTGGCCCGCCCTTCATATCGCTGTTGAGCACCTGCCGACCCACGGGTCTCCGGAGGTGGGCGACATTCAGGACTCGTCCAAGTGTATTCTGATCCGCTCGACCGCCTCCGGGCTGATCTCGCTGGGGTCGTGTCGCTTCTGAGTGCGTGCGGCCTCCCCTAAGTCCAGCTCCAACCTCGATCCGGCGTCTCGGCTAAAGCGCCAAAGGCGGCTGACGCCGGCGAACGAGAGGATATCGCAGTGGGCCATTAACATCGCTGTACTGCATACTACCACACAGTATCCCACCCGTCAACGGATTGCGCGGACGT
>MGNZ01000052.1:0-330 GCA_001795235.1 Chloroflexi bacterium RBG_16_64_32
AATCGGCCTCGTTGTGGAATCCCCGGCGAGCATTCTGCTCCAGTTCACGATCGGTATCGTCTACACGATCGGGTTCTGGACCGCAGAAGGGGCGACGCCTGGGAAGATGGCCATTGGCCTGCGGATCACAACCGTTGAGGGAGAGCCCATCGACTTCGGTAAGGCCGTCCTCCGCTACATCGGCTACTTTGTGTCAGGAATCACCCTGGGCATAGGCTACTTGATGATAGCGTTCACCCGCGACAAGCGCGGACTCCACGACCTCATCGCCGGCACTGTAGTGATCCAGACCCGTTAGGCAGGCGCTCCGTTCCCGCCAGCGGCGTTGCG
>MGNZ01000052.1:394-1363 GCA_001795235.1 Chloroflexi bacterium RBG_16_64_32
GGCCGCTCGCCTCCGCCAGCCGCTTGCACGCCTCGTACTCCGGCGCAAGGCGGGGAGGCTCGTCCGGCAGCCGCTTCACCTTGACCACCGCCGGCCCCAAAGACGACTCGAACTCCACCACCTCGCGCTCCGCCTCCCAGCGGTGAACGGGGCGTACGCGCACGCCCAGCGTGGTCGTCTCCCGCAGGAGCAGACGCGCCATCTCCTCCTCCTGGGACTCGGCGCAGAGCACGGACAGGACCACGCCGGGCCGGCCCTTCTTCATCTGCACCGGCGCCAGCCAGGCGTCGGCCGCCCCCTGGGCCAGGAGCTTCTCCAGCGCGTATCCCAGCATCTCGCCGGTCATGTCGTCGATGTTGGTCTCGATGAGTACCATCGGGCGCGTGGGCTGGTCCGCGCTCTCTCCCAACCACAGGCGCAGGACGTTGGGCCGGTCCGGTAGGTCGCGGCTTCCGGCCCCGTAGCCGATCCGCTCCAGGGTCATGTCGGGCCGCTGGAACCGCGCCAGCGTCGTGACGATGGCGGCGCCGGTGGGCGTCACCAGCTCGCCTTCCTCCGTACCTGCAGCCCGCAGCGCCTGTCCTGAGCCCCGCCGAAGGGGCGCCCCGGCGCGGGCCAGGAGCTCTAGGGTGGCGGGCGCCGGCGCCGGCAGCGCCCCGTGCGGGCCTATCACCTGTCCGCCGCCCGACGGGAGGGGCGAGCAGTACAGATCCTCCACGCCGAGGAGCCTCAGCCCCACGATGGCGCCCATCACGTCCACTACCGCGTCGACGGCGCCCACGTCGTGCAGGTGCACCGTCTCCACCGTCTCGCCGTGCACGGCCGCCTCCGCCTCCGCCAGCCGCCGGAACACTGCGGTCCCCCGTTCGCGGTCCGTCACCGGGAGCGAGGACTTGTCGATGAGGGCCGTCACGTCGGCCAAGTTTCGTGGGGGCTGCGGCTCTTCCACCCGCACGATGGCCTGCACGG
>MGNZ01000052.1:1396-7232 GCA_001795235.1 Chloroflexi bacterium RBG_16_64_32
CCAGGCAATAGCCAGCCAGTGGAACCTTGGCCAGCTCGGCCCGCATCCCCTCCAGGGGGACGCCGCCATCCAGCAACGCCCCCAGGAGCATGTCCCCACTGACGCCCGAGAAGCAGTCCAGGTACGCGATGCGGCCCACGACTACTCCCCCTCCTCCATCTCAAAGCCGCCCTTTGCCAGCGCGTCCGTCACGTTCTGGATCAGTGAGCGCAGCCATCCCTCCACCGTGCTCTGATAGTGCTGGCGGTCCCCGGTTCTTGTGGAACGGGCGAGCACCCTGAGGAACCCTCTCTCTCCGGCCACCCGGAAGAAGATCAGATCGTCTGTAACCAGCGCATCAGGCCCTTCGGTTGCGGGCTGATAGCCGCTGAGCTGCAGCCACACCAGCTCGTCTGCGAGGCCGCTGATATTGATCGTTTCTTGCTGGAACTCCCTCAGCCCGGCATAGTTGGCCGCCCAGTCCGTCTCTTCCGCCACCTTCACTGAGTCCGCGAACGATGTGCTCGCCCCCTCCTCCGTGGTGTAAAGGGACGCGGACACGTTTATCCCCTGCACCGGGAGCTCTGCCGGTACCTCGCCGCCGGGCTGATAGGTTATCTCGTAGCCCAAGATCCTACCCCAGCCCTCCAGTTCCGCCCCTCGAGCCTCGGGCGCGGCGCTTGCCGCAGCCAGCGACTCGTTGGTGGTGAACGTCGCGTCCCCTAGCACGAGGCCTGACGGCAGGTCATCCGGCTGGAGCACCATCCGCCGCAGCGCCTGCTCCAGCGGGCTCTCACCATCACCCCCGCTACCATCGCCGCTTCCGCAGGCGCCGACGACGGTCAGGGCCGCCAGCGCGGCGCCGAGCCGAAGGACAAACCTCACTCACGCAGCCCTTCTTGCGACTGTCGGTTAATGACAGCGGCCAGGTAGCCGGCGCCGAAGCCGTTGTCGATGTTCACCACGGCGACGCCGCCAGCGCAGCTGTTTAGCATCGCCAGAAGTGGGGCCAGGCCACCGAAGCTGGCCCCGTAGCCCACGGAGGTCGGTACTGCGACCACGGGCGCCGCAACGAGCCCGGCGACGACGCTGGGCAACGCCCCCTCCATCCCGGCCACCACCACCAGCGCCTTCGCCGATCGCATCGTCTCCAGTTTGTCCAGGAGGCGATGAATCCCGGCCACGCCCACATCGTAGACCCGGTCCACCTGGCTGCCCATTAGCTCCGCCGTCACCGCCGCCTCCTCCGCCACCGGCAGATCCGAGGTGCCAGCACACATGACGACCACGCCCGGCCGGAGCGAGCCACGGCTACGGTCCAGCGTGATGGCGCGCGCCTCGGCGTGATAGCGGCAGTCCGGCAGACGCTCCTTGACCGCGCGGTAGGTGTCCGCGCCAACACGTGTGATTAGCAGCCTGTCCGACTGGGCGGCCAGCCGCTCGGCGATAGAGACTACCTGGTCGCTGCTCTTGCCCTCGCCCAGCACCACCTCCGGGAAACCCCGGCGAAGCGCACGGTGGTGATCCACCTCTGCGAACCCAATGTCTTCGTAGGGCAGGTGACGCAGCCGCTCCAGCGTCTCCTCAACTGACATGGCGCCCTGCTGAAAAGACTCCAGTAGATCGCGCAACCTCGCTTCGTCCGTAGCAACCTCCTTCGTAGAGCACGGCGTATTGTAGCACCGGCCTCTCGCTTGCGTAAACGAATGGGCCACACTCATAATGGCCGCACCATGCGACCCGGCCGCTCCTTTTTCGCGCTGTGGTTTCTGCTGCTTGCCGGGTTCGTGCTGCTCAGCGGTTTCGCCGCCGCCTACGACCGCTTTCCGGCCGATCTGTGGCTGGCTCACCGCCTTCAAGATATCGACGCCGTAGCCTTCGTGCGGGCGCTCGACTGGGCCGAAGACCTAGCTGACACCCCATGGATAGCCATCGTGTGGGCCGGCGGAATCGCGGCCCTGGCCGTGACTGCCCGCCGCTGGGAGGCGCTTCTGCTTCTGGCCGCCGTGTTCGCCAGGCTGCTCAACAGCGCGGCCAAAGAGCTGGTGGACCGGCCGCGGCCCAGCGACGATCTCGTTGCGGTCGGCGACCGTCCGGCCTCCCCCGCGTTCCCCAGCGGCCACGCCGATGCCGCTTTCGTGCTCTACGGCCTTTTGTTCTACTTCATCACGCTATTCGTGCCCCAGCGCGGTCTGCGCCTTCTTGGGCAGGCCGCCTGTCTCTGGGTAATCCTGTTCACGGGAATGGAGCGGGTCCATGTGGGCGCCCACTGGCCCAGCGACGTGATCGGCGGCTATTATCTGGGTGGACTGGTGGTGGCCGCCGTCATCGCCGCCCATCGCCTATTGGCGGCGCGCCGGCAGGGGGAGTAACCGTTGGCTGCATGCCACGTTACTAGTAGCGCGCTCCCATGAACTGGATCGACATAGCGATCATCATCATCATCGCCCTCTTCGTTATCAGCGCCTACTCAGCGGGCCTGATCCGCGAACTGGTGACGCTTGTAAGCGTTGTGGTCGGCGTCATCGTGGCGGGGCTGTTCTACGATGACATGGCCCGCGACGTTCTGGTGTTTATCGACGATGAGGAAACCGCCAGGGCCATCGGTTTCCTGGTGCTTCTGGGCGCCGTCTACCTGGCCGGTCAGCTCATCGCCGTAATGCTCAAGCAAACAGCCGCTGTGCTGCTGCTGGGCTGGGCGGACCATATGGGCGGAGCCCTGTTCGGTATCCTCAAGGGACTCATCGTAGTCGAAGCTGTCCTCATCCTCCTCGTCACCTACCCGCAAATCGGCCTGGATGACGCCATCGACCGCTCAACCCTGGGCTCCGTGTTCCTGGACGCCGCCGCCGTGCTCCTCATAATCCTGCCGGATGAGTTCGAGCAGGCCGTAAACGCCTTCCCCGCCTAGCCAAAACGGCAGTATTGCGCGGTTTGGTGCCTGTCTGCTACGATTGCCTCGGTGACGGCGAGATGGGAATAACTACCGCCCCTGTGCTGGTTCTGAATCAGAATTACGAGCCGCTGAACGTCTGCACGGCTCGGCGGGCTTTCGTGTTGGTTGATAGGGGCAAAGCGGAGATCCTGGAAAACGGCCGTGGCTACCTTCACAGCCCGACGGCCCTCTACCTCATCCCATCCATCATCCGTCTCATCTACCTCATCCGCAGGCCCAGGCCGTCGGGCCGCCTGACAAGACGCGATGTCTTCCTCCGTGACCGCTTCACCTGCCAATACTGCGGAAAACACACTAAAGAGCTTACGCTGGACCACGTCCTCCCCCGCCACCGAGGGGGCAGTCACGACTGGCAGAACGTGGTAGCCGCCTGCAAAGCCTGCAACCACCGCAAGGCCGGTCGCACGCCGCAGGAAGCGCACATCCGCCTGATCCGTGAGCCCTTCCGCCCGCCCTTCAGCTTCTTTCGCACCTTCTACCCGTACCTGGAGGACCAGGCTGAGTGGCGCAAGTTCGTGCCCGGCTGGGAGGCGGACGGAGGCTTCGCCTAGCCGCCTAGCGCAGCTTCGCCCGGATCTCGAACTCCCCGCCCTTCACTTCGACAACTGTAATGCCGTCCTCATGCCGCACCGCGAGCCCCGAGGCGTCGCCGCCGGTGCGCACCTCGGGCGCGACCGCCGGCTCAACGAAGCGCACTAGATAGTCCCAGGGCGGCCCGCTTACCTTCAGCCGCATCTCTACGTCCAACCGCTCGGCCTCCACAGTCAGCGGTTGATCCGGACTCCAGACAGTCGCCTCGGCCCGATCTGACACCCGCACGTCGACGGTCAGCGGCCGCCACTCCCGCTGCCCCACGAAGTCCATCTCCGGCGCGGTCACCAGCAGGGATTCGCCGCGAACGTACAGCGGAAGCCGCTCCAGCGGCGCCACCAGGCGCAGGTGTCGCGGCCCTTCCAGCCGCTCACCGCTCCACCAGTCGTACCAGGCCCCCGGCGGCAGGTAGACAAGGCAGCGTCCTTCGTCGTTCATCACAGGAACCACCAGCAGGTTCGGCCCCAGCAGGAACTCGTAGTCGACTGCGGGCGCCACGGGGTCGTCGGGGTACTCCAGCGCCAGCGGCCGCACCACCGGCAGGCCCGTAGCCTCCGCCTCTCTGGCCAGTGAATATATGTAGGGCAGCAGGCGGTAGCGCAGCCGCGTGAACTCCCTAACCACATCTACCGCTTCATCGCCGAAGTACCACGGCTCGCGGCCGCGGATGCCGTGGAAGCGGGCGTGGCAGGAGAGCAGGCCGAACTGCGCCCAGCGCACGTACAACGTAGGGTCAGGGGGCTCGAGGTTGTCGGGGTTCCAGAAGCCGCCGATGTCGTGGCTCCACATGCTGATCCCGGACAGGCTAAGGCTCAATCCCGAGCGCAGCGCCGCCGCCATGCCGCCCCAGGTGGTGGGCTGGTCGCCCGTCCAGTTGATCGGATACCTCTGCGAGCCGGCGTATCCCGAGCGGCTGAACAGCATCGCCTCGCCGCGCTCTTCGCGCATCACCTCGTACACACAGCGGTTGTAGAGCAGCGGATAGACGTTGTGCACCTGCTCCCCCGTCCGCCCATCCGCGAAAAGCGCGTCCGGGGGCACCGCCTCCCCGTAGTCAGGCTTGAACGCTGCCACCCCCATGCGCAGGTAGGAGCGGTGCTTGTCCTGCCACCAGCGGTAGGCGTCAGGGTTGGTGAAGTCCGGCAGCACCGTGTCGTCGGAGTTCTCCAGGGGACGGGCGAGGCCGCCCTTCCGCGAGCGCACGAAGTAGCCCTTCTCCACCCCTTCGCGGTGCATCTCCGTGTTCAGCCACACGTAAGGGTTCTCCCACAGGCTGAGCTTGAACCCCCGCTCCGCCAGCCAGCGCACGAACCCCTCTGGATCGGGGAACGCCTCCTCGTCCCACACAAAGTCGCAACCGTCCAGCTCCCGCGACCGCCGCTCCTTTAGCCACAGCGGGTCCAGGTGTATCACGTCCCCGGCGATGCCGAGCTGGCGCAGCCGCTCCACTATCCCCTCCACCTGCTCGCGATCGCGATACATGCAGCGGGAGAACCACGCGCCGAACGACCACACCGGAGGCGCCACCGGCCGTCCCGTCAGCTCCGTGTACCGCCCGATGATCTCCTTAGGGCCCGGCCCGTATACAAAGAAGTAGTCCAGGTAAGGGTCCTCCACCCGGAAGGCGGCCGACTGAAGAGCGGGCTGGCCCAGCTCATACACGATCTTGGAGCTGTGGTGCACGAATATCCCGTAGCCGCGGCTGCTCACGAAGAAGGGGATGTTGAGGTAGCAGACCGGCGCCATCAGCCCACCCGTGGGGTCACGCGACCAGGAGACTATGCGCTGGCCGCGCCTATCGACCGGCCCGAACTGCTCGCCCAGCCCGTACAGCCGCTCCTCCGGCGTCAGCGAGAACGAGTCGTGGAAGGCAACTCGGCCCTGTTCGTCCCGCGAGAACCCGAGCGGCAGAGCCAACGGCGTCCGCAGCAGCTGCCGGTCCGCCGAGGGCTCGATCAGGACGCGACCATCGGCGTCCTCGACAGTCAGGGCCCACAGTGCCCGCGCCAGTCGCAGCTTGAGGCGGCCGCTATCCACAACGAGGCCACCCTCGTCTTCGGTCAGCCCCGTCTGGTAGCGGCGGTGGGCGCCCTCTACGAGCATAGGCGAATCGGCGGGCGGTTCTTCGTTCAGCCAAACACGCAGGCGGAACACCTCAGGCGTGACGAACGCCAGCTCCGCCTGCACCGTCTCCCCGCCCTCCGTGCGGGCCTCCAGCCGCACCCCACGCTCGACCTGCCGGTGGGAGGCGATGGACGTGACGTAGTCGTACTGCCGCTTGGGGTCAGCGAATATCGGCGTCCAGTCGTC
>MGNZ01000052.1:7288-8590 GCA_001795235.1 Chloroflexi bacterium RBG_16_64_32
GCACAGAGGCCGAGGGCGCCACAATCTATAGCAGGGTGATGAAATGCTTGGAGACTCGCCCTTCGACAGGCTCAGGACGAGCGTATCTAGATTCCGCTCGTGATGAGCTTGTCGAGCCACGAACTAGCCACCAGCCTTTTTCATCACCCTGCTAGTGCTGCCCCCGCCGGCTGAAGTCGGCCGCTCCGTGCGATGTAGTGGAGGCCTTTAGGCCTCCACGCCTCCAGTGGCGACCTTAAGGGGCGTCTGGCGACTTGAGGCACCTTAGAACGGGCGTTTGTGTTGACACCTCCCTCTTTGGACTAGGACAATTGAACCCCCACGATGGGGTTCGTTGCCATTCGAAAAGAGGGAAGCCGCATGGGTCGCCGAACGCAAATCAGAGCTGGAGGGAACCTGCTGGACGTGACAGATGAGGAATTCGAAATCGGTCGTGAGGATTGGAACGAATACAAGCTCTTGGATGGGGGAGTGATTCGGGTCAAGACGACAGTCCAACGAATCTTTCGCGTGCTGGATGAAAAGGGGAATCCAAAGGTGGGCGAGGATGGTGACCCAGAGATCATCGTAAGACACAACACCCAAGTAGTCGCAATCGATAAGTGACCGAAGCGGGAACTGCCATGATTCAGTTATTGGAGACCGAGACTAGTCTAAGCCCCGTCCCGCACGCACAGCCATCTGTCAGCCAAGCGGCCGGAACGAGTAGGAGCGGAGAAACCGGTTCAGGCCGAATGCATGTGCTCATAGCGAGCAATAGGGACGAGGTGGGAGCGCTTGTTGCCAAGCTTCGACCACAAGAACTGCGCTCGCTCGCCGAAGATATCATGAACGCTGCAATTCTTGCCTGCAACGCTAACCATACTGATGAACTTCGCGAGTTGGTGGTGAGTTGGCTGGAGACCGCGGATGTACTGATACGCACGCGGCGGCGACTTCGGCACGTCTTGCGCGCCCGACAGGACATGAGAGACCGTTTTGGCAATCCTGGACTATAGGGTCGAACAGCATAAGCGGGTCAAGAAGTTCATAAGGAAACACACCGACCTCAATGACCGGTGGCCGGAAATTGAATCCGTGCTTGCAGGCAGCCCTCGCGGTCACCAGGGCGATGACACCATAGTTCATTTGAAAGCCAACCTACTTTGTAACTACCGTTGGCGCGAGGGCAGCTACCGGCTTCTGTTTGAAGTGGATGATGAAACCAAGACTGTCTTAATCTTCGATGCCGATTCGAGAGGGCAAGTCTATCGAGGGCGGTAATTAATGAATGAGCTCGTAACGCAGCACTCAGGCAGCCAG
>MGNZ01000052.1:8692-8992 GCA_001795235.1 Chloroflexi bacterium RBG_16_64_32
TTCGAAGCCGCGCTGGCGGCCCTGACTGACGCGCCCAAGCGCGATACCAAGCCAGCCGCCCGTCGACGTAGCTCAAGGCGCGGGCGAAGCGCTCTCTAGCCGCCCAGCACAAACGCCTCCACCCGCGGGTCGTCCAGGCTCTCCACCACCAGATCGGCCCGACTCAGCCGCTCGGGCGGCCGTGTCGTGGCCACGCCTACGCAGCGCATGCCGGCGGCCTTCGCCCCTTCTATCCCCTCGGGGGCGTCCTCCAGCACCACGCAGTCCGCGGGCGCCACGCCCAGCCGGCCCGCCGCCACC
>MGNZ01000052.1:9161-13899 GCA_001795235.1 Chloroflexi bacterium RBG_16_64_32
CCGCCGCTCCGGGCAGCGCCTCCACGTTTCCGGCGATCCGCTCCCGGAAGAGCTCCTCTTTCCGGCGCGCCAGCCGCTCCACCTCCCCGGCGGGCAGTTCGCCGAACAGGCGGCGCAGGATCGTCTCGTTGCGCAACCCGATCAAGTTGCGGAACTCCTCGAAGCCGAGCTCTCTCCCGGACTCAGTCAGCATCTCCCGGTACGCTTCGTAGTGGTACCGCATGCTGTCCACCAGCACCCCGTCCAGGTCCCACAACACCGCGCCCGGAGCCGTCATTCGCTCGAGGCCATCGCTGGGAGCGCTCGCACCCTATTGCGCCTGGCACTTGCGGCAGAAGTTAGTGATCCGCTGGCCCGCCGTGATCTCTGACACGCGGGAACCGCAGCGGGGGCAGGGCTCTCCGCCCTTGCGGTGGACGCGCAGGTGATCGCGGTAGTGGTCGTCGGGCAGCCCGTCCGCCTCCATCCCCCCCGCCACGATGGGGATCGCCCACTCCATCACCGCCCGCATCGCCCGGTAGAGCCCGCCCAGCGCCGCATCGGAAAGCTCCGTCAGCTTACGGTAGGGATGGACGCCCGCCTCCCACAGAACCTCGTCCGCGTAGGCGTTGCCGATGCCGGCCACGCACTGCTCCTTGGTCAGGACGTTCTTGACCTGGCCGCGATACCTCCGGAGTCGCTGCACGAACAGGTCTTCGGTGAGCTGCGGGCTCATGGCGTCCGGCCCCATCTCCGTCCAGCGGGGCGCCACCGCTGACAGATCGCCTTCGTTGCGGGCCAGGTACACCTTGCCCATGAGACGCTGGTCGAAGTAGCGCAGCTCCATCCCGCTGTCCAGGGCCAGCACGAACGCCGTCTTGGCGCGGCGCTTCTCGGCCGGATCGCAGTACTGGAAGCGACCGGTGAGCATAGGGTGGACCACCATGACCGCGCCGCTCTGGAACGGGAACAGAAGGTACTTGCCCTGCCTGCGCACCTCCGCGAACGTCGCCCCATCCAGCGCCTCCGCGAACTGCTCCTTCGACGCGCGCACGACTATCGGGATGGTAACCGCCGCCCGGGAGATCCGCACGGCCGGAAGGCGCCTGTTGAAGTAGGCGCGGTAACCCTCCAGATCCGGAATCTCCGGCAGGGCCGCCTCCTATCTCTGTTCCCGGTAGCGCGGGTATGAACCTAGCACTCGGAAGAAGGATGACTTCTCCCGCACCCGCTCCAGCGATTCCGCAAGCGGCTGCTCCGTGCGATGGCCGTCCAGGTCCGCCAAGAAGATGTAGACTCCCAGCCGCTCCTTGCTGGGGCGCGACTCGATCTTGGAGAGGTTGATGTCGCGACTGGAGAACTCCTCCAGCGCCGCCACCAGCAGCCCCGGCCGGTCCTCGACAGCGAAGGCGAACGCCAGCGACGTCTTGTCGTCGCCGGTGGGTGGGTGGTCCTCGTCGGCGAGGATCACGAACCTCGTAAGGTTGGTCGTGCGGTCCTGGATGCCCTGGGCCAGCACCTCCGCGCCGTACAGCTCCGCCGCCCGCCGGTTGCCGATAGCGGCGGCGTTGTCTCGGCCCATCATCTCTTCCACCGCCGCTGCCGTGGACAACGCCGCTTCCAGCGTCGCTTTAGGGAAGCGCTGCTCTATGAACTGCCGGCACTGGGCCAGCGCCTGCGGCATGGAGGCGATGATCTTGATATCGCTGGCCTTAGCCCCCGCCCGCGCCAGCAGCAGATGTTCGATGGGCAGGACGACCTCGCTACGCACTGACAGCTCCGAGCTGTGGATGAGGATGTCCAGCGTCTCAGTGACTGGGCCCTCAAGGCTATTCTCGATGGGCACCACGCCTTCGTCCGCCATGCCGGAGCCGATAGCGGCGGCAACGGCGCTGATGCTGACGAAGGGGACGAGCTGCCCGTCGGGGTCGTACCGCAGGGCCGCCTCCTCGCTGAACGTCCCGCGAGGACCCAGAAAGGCGAGGCGCCGGCTCATCTCCCTTGTGAGTCTATCGGCCCGTAGGGCCCGAAGGTCGCGTGCGCGGTGAGGACGGAGCGCAGTGCGTCCTCGTTCTCCGTCCGGGTCACGGCCATCAACTCGTCGCCCGCCCGCACCACGGTATCGCTCTTGGGTACCCTGGGCACACCGTCTTCGTCGACGATCAGGGCGATCAGGGACTGCTGAGGGAGCAGGATATCGCTGATGCGCTTGCCCACGACGGCCGAGTTCTCAGGCACCTTGACCTCCACGATCTCAAGTCCGCCGCCCTTGAGGGTGAGTAGCGGGATAAGCGGGTGCGTGGGTAGCTCCTGCTCGATCTGGGCGAGAATGGCGGCCGTGGCGCTCACGGTGGTATCGATGCCAAGCTTCTTGAAGATCTCCTCGTTCTTGGGGTTGTTGATGCGGGCCACCGCTCGGGGGACGTTGAACTTCGCCTTCGCCACCTGGCAGACGACGAGGTTGTCCTCGTCGTCCCCCGTCACGGCGATGACCATATCCGCCCTACCGAAGCCGGCCATCTCCATGATAGAGGCCTCGCAGCCGTCACCGCGCAGAGAGATGTCGCCCAGCTCCTCGGCGATGCGCTCTGCCTTGACGGGATCTTTCTCCATGACCAGGACCTCGTGGCCCTCCTCCACCAGCTCCTTGGCCAGGTAGTAGCCTACCTTGCCGCCGCCCACCACGATGATGTACATCTACTCACCGCCCCCACGAGTCACCGGCTCCCGCTCCAGCGCCTCCTTGATCAGGCGCGCCCCCACCTTGGTAGGGCTAATGGTCTCCAGGCCGAGGCCGTGATATATCTCTTCCCTGATAGGATCGTATATGCGGCACACTACCCGCGGCACGCCGAAGATGTGCTTCGCCATCTGCGCCGCCATCACGTTACGGTTGTCCCCCTGAGTAACCGCCACGAAGGCGTCCGCTTCGCCGACGCCTATCCTCGCCAGCACGTCCTGATCGATGCCGGTGCCCACGTGGCGCTGTCCGCCGAACTCCGGCCGGAGGCGCCGGAAGGCGTCGGGATTGGCATCTAGGACGGTGACCTCGTGGCCCTCCTGGTCCAGTGTAGCCGCCAGATCCGCCCCCACCCGGCCGCAGCCCATGATAACGACCTTCACGCGCCCCCACCCCCAGCAGCCGAGCGGCAGATGATCACCTGACAGGGGACGTTCCTCAGCATGTACTGCGCCGTCAGCCCCATCTGGAGTTCGCCCAAGGGCCGCCTGTACTCAATGCCGACCACGATGGCGTCCACATCTCGCTCGATCGCCTCATCCACAATGGCGTGGCCGGCGTCGCGGGCCTGGAGCAGTTCGCCTGTGACCGCGTAGTCCAGGGAGTCCGCCACCTCGTCTGCCCGCGCCAGGATCTTCTCGCCCTCCTGCGCTTCGGGATTCAGACCGGCGTCTAGGGGCAGGGTCCTCGCCACCTCTATCACGTACACCGCGTACACCTTCCCCTTGTTCCGTTTGGCCAGAAGGCAGGCCAGCGCCAGCGCGTCCATACTGGCGTGGGAGCCATCCACCGGCACCAGTATGGTCTTGAGCAGGGTCGTGCCGAATTCCAATCGTATTTCAGCTTTCTCGCAACCCGCCGCAGGCGGGCCGTCACCGTATTATATCCGCGCCCTTCGGCCCAATCAACAGAGGGCGAAGACTCCTGAACATTAGGTCTTCGCCCTCGGCTTCTGCGATGCACCGGCCCCGTCTTCAGGGGGACGCGCCCGTGCCGCCGGCCTCCCCACCGCGCGGCCGGCGCAGCCCGAACACCCGCCAGGCGATGAAGATCGCCAGCGCCGGTATCGCCAGCCAGGCCAGCACCACGCCGCCGACGATGGCGACGGTCCCCAGCGCTTCCAACACGTCCCGCGAGCCGTCCCAGGCAGCGTCCCACGCCTCCGCCGCCCAACCCTGCTCGCTGTCCGGCTCTTCGGCTGGTACGGCAGGCGGTGTCAAGCGGACGGTGATCGTCGCCAGGTCCGTCAGACTGTCCAGGAGGTTGATGCGGCCCTGCGTCTGCTCAATCTCCAGCCGTACCGAGTTGATCCTGTCCTGTACGGTCAAAATATCCGGGATTTCCTCCGCCTTCGCCAACAGCTCCAGGTATCTCGCCTCGGTCGCCTCCAGGTTGCGCAGCCGCGCCTTTAAGTCCGTGTACTCCTCGGTGACCTCCGCTGCCGAGCTGTTCTCCGACCTTACCTCCGCGGCGACACCCCTGAGCTGGCCCATCACGCTCGCGTAGACCTCGGCTGGCACTCGAATCGTCACCGTCGCCGTCTGCGTTCGTCTGGGCGCGGCGTCATCCCCTAGTTCCGGCTCGGAAGGTTCGTCGATGAAGACGTTCGACTCGGAAACGAAGCCGCCGGCCGCCACGGCAACGCTCTCCACCTTCTGCACGGCGCCGCCCACGTCCTCCACTTCCAGTTCTAGCGTCGCCGTCCGGATGATCTTGCGATCAACCAACTGCGGCAGAGGGAGGCTGCCGTTTCCGCCGGCTGCGGTATCGTCGCCGATGGCAGCAACCCCGGCGGAGGGCTCTCCAATATCGGATTCGCCGCCAAGCTCAAACGAATCTGAGTCTGCCCGCGCCGCTCCAGCACCCTCAAGTCCTGGCGCAGCTTTATTATCCTCGCTGCCCGCCGGTGACTCGCTGCTGCAACCCGCAATGAGCACGGCTATGGCTATCGCCGCCAGAATCGCCAAAGCTCCCGAACTTATGAGACCTGCTCTACGCATGGCTCCCACCTCCTCGAAA
>MGNZ01000052.1:13988-14794 GCA_001795235.1 Chloroflexi bacterium RBG_16_64_32
CAGGTAGCCCACTGTGCCTAGGCGCAGGCTCTGGTGGTTGGGGAAGGTGGGGCTTCCGGGGTTGACGATGAGCACTCCCTTAAGGGTCGCTATTCCCGCCGCGTGGGTGCTGCCCCGCACGATGACGTCGACCGGCCCGCCGAAGAAGTGCCGCATTAGCCCCTCCAGCGTCCGCTGCGGCGGCGCCTCCGGCAGCGGCAGGTCGTGCACGAGCCCGATGCGAAGGCTGCGCCCTGAACCTGTCGAAGGAGCGTCTACAGTCAGCACCCGCGACTCCCTCAACCGCGGGTCGGTAGGGGGCTCGGTGCGCTGCCAACCGCTATAGTCGCCGTTGCCGCTGACCGCGATCACGGGCGCCAGCTCTTCCAGCCAGTCGAGCACTACGGGGTCATGCAGGTCGCCCGCGTGCATGATCAGGTCCACGTCCCGCAGGGCGTCGTACACCTGCGGCCACAGGCTTGCCCTGAGCGCAGTCGAAGGGTCACCGCCGGCAGTGGGAATGTGGGTGTCCGAGATCAGCCCGATGCGCATGAGATGGCCCGTTTAAGGGCACCCATTATGGTAATACGGACCAGAGGCAGCGTTCCAGCACGCAGCCACTCAGCCCGCTGTTCCGCCTTACGGGTTAGCGCCGGACTCCAGTATGACCGCCTCCAAGATGAGCACGTCCACGATGTCGCTGTCCGCGTCGGCGCCAGCGTTATCGATGCCGTCGGTGCAGGCGTTGCCGACAGCAGCTCACCTCCCCGGTCCTACGGGTTGGTGCAGGACTCCAGAATGAAGGGCGCGACGAGGAGCACGTCAAC
>MGNZ01000052.1:14861-15120 GCA_001795235.1 Chloroflexi bacterium RBG_16_64_32
AGGATCACCGCCCCGAAGAGGATCACGTCAACGATGTCGACGGTCTTACTTCTATCGAAGTCCGGCGGCCAGGCGTCGTCCAGCGCGTCGTCCGGGCAGGCGTCTCCCGGATCGGTGCCCACGAACGTCTCCTGCGCGTCTGTGAACCCGTCGCAGTCCCCGTCGCCCAGCGGCACGAACCAGGGCACTGACGCGGGATCGGGGCAGTCGCCGGAGGCCACCAGGGCCGCCATCTCCCGGTCATAGGTGATGATCAGGC
>MGNZ01000052.1:15252-15358 GCA_001795235.1 Chloroflexi bacterium RBG_16_64_32
GCTGTGTCGCCGCGTTGATCATCTCGATGGAGTGCCGGTAGTAGCCCCGGTTCTGGGCGTGGTCGATCTCCGCCTGCATCCGCAGGTAGCGGCCGGGGTAGGTGTC
>MGNZ01000052.1:15373-15923 GCA_001795235.1 Chloroflexi bacterium RBG_16_64_32
TTCTCGCTCGGCCCAGTAGGCCACGTTAGCGGCGGAGGGGTCGGTGACCGTGCTCAGGTGGCCGCAGACGGCGGTCTCGCGCCCGGCGTCGAAGAAGGTGATGACCCGGTTGTCGTGGGGCCCCTCCTGATCGACGAGGTAAGCGACGGGCAGGCTGGGGTAGCGGCCCAGGGCGCCTGCCCCGATGGCGATGCCGAAGGAGGACGTCTCGACACCGATGTTGGACACGTCAACGCTGGGCAGGGCGGCGGTGTATTCCACCACGGCCTTGAGGTCGTCCTGGTGGAGGAAGCCGTTGCAGTTCTCGGCGCCCTGGCTCTTGAGGTTGCCCGGCAGTCCGGTGCCCCGGCCCTCGGGGTTGAAGACCGCCACCACGAAACCGCTGGCGGCCAGGCCGCGGTAGCCGGGGTTGTCGGCCAGGGGCGCGCCGGCCCCTGTCCCGCCCGGGATGGCGATGAGCGCCGGGAACCGCTGGGCCGGGTAGAGGGCCCGCACCGGCCGGACGGTGCGAGTGTAGACCTGGTTGCCGTTGGGGGCCGTGACCCAGGCC
>MGNZ01000052.1:16115-16197 GCA_001795235.1 Chloroflexi bacterium RBG_16_64_32
TTGAAGGTCCCCGAGGCCGCGATGCTCTCCGTGGTCATGAAGTCCTGGATCATCATCAGGTTCGCGGTGTAGAAGCCATCGG
>MGNZ01000052.1:16207-16833 GCA_001795235.1 Chloroflexi bacterium RBG_16_64_32
CCCCGTCTGAATGTCATCCAGAAGTTGCAGAAGGCCCAGGTTGCCGTTGCAGCCGCCGGTGTACAGAAGCCGCTGGTTGGGGTCGTCCACGTAGAAGTTGTAGCGGTCCTTGGGACGCCAGATACCCGACGACTTATCATCGTTGCCCTGGTGCAGGTAGGTCGCGGCGCCCCACAGGTGGTCCGCTCGCCAGAAGTAGGAGGGATAGATCCACCCGTTGATCCCGTTGACGTGCTGCTCCCAGCCCTGGCCGTTGTCCGGCGGGTCGTACAGAAAACCGCCGACGTTCTTCGAGGGCGTCACCCCCAGTTGCTCGATCAGGTAGGCCACGTCGGCGTAGTTGTACTGCGTCTGGTGGGCGTGCGGGTCAACTTCTACGCCCAGGTCTTCCTTCATCCAGCGCACGATGTTCTTGCCGCCCGTGTTGTCCGTGACGCTCCCCACGTCGTACATGGCCACGGCCTTGAGGTAGTTCCAGTCCGACTCGAAATTGTAAGTCGCTCCCCGGCTGGTGATGGTCTCCGCGAAGAGCTTCAGCAGGTTACGGTTCTGGAGGTAGTAGTTAAGGTCCGCCGTGTAGTCCGGGCGGCCACCCAGAGGCTCCTCGTTGTGGCTGACGATGGTGA
>MGNZ01000052.1:16842-17530 GCA_001795235.1 Chloroflexi bacterium RBG_16_64_32
GCGGCAAGGCCGTTGGTGTGGGTGTGGGTGTGGGCGTGCCTTGCGGCTCCACAAAGACGGGACTCTGGCCCAGGGTGAGGGTCACCGAGCCGCTGCTGACGGGCAGGACGGTGGAGGTAACGTTGCCCTGCTGGTCGGTGACGGCGTTGGTGACCAGCAGGGAGGGCGCCGCCACCGACAGGGTGACGTCCTGGGTAGGCGGGCCGCCGGCGAAGTCGTCGTACCAGAGCACGGTGATCGGCGAGCCGCCGGCGCCGGTGAAGGCGTAGCCGTAGACGTTGGCCGGCAGCCCGGTGAGCTCATAGTCGAACGCGGCCCCCTCCAGCTTCTGGGTCATCAGCTTGTAGGTGTGGTAGCCGACCTTCTTCACGCCCAGGCCGCGATCGTTGGAGCCCTGGCCGTCGTAGATGAGGCCGGTGTGGTCGAAGTAGCCGTCGTTGTGCATGAAGCCCTCCATCAGGCCGAAGGCGGGGAACACCTTCTCGATGCCCAGGGAGATGGGATAGACGAAGCGCTTCAGGAGGTCTCCTGCCTGTTGTTCCTCCGACTGATACGCGAAGAAGGGCTCGGCGGGGTCGCCGCTGTAGGTGCCCATCTCGGTGACCCAGATGGGGCTGCCGCCGAAGCCGGTCTCCTGAAGCTTAGCCCGGATTACGGCCAGCGCCTCACCCAGGAGGCGGTAGTCACC
>MGNZ01000053.1:0-2199 GCA_001795235.1 Chloroflexi bacterium RBG_16_64_32
CGACCTTCGTGTTCTTCATCGGCATCAGCCACGCCGGCACGCTCATCTCGGCGATCCTCCGGGTCTCCCACGCCGGCTGGAGGACGCCTGTAACGCGCATGGCGGAGTTCATCACCGTTGTAGCCCTCGTCTGCGGGGCTTTGTTCGTGATCATTGACCTTGGGCGGCCGGACCGGGTGCTAAACGTCATCATCTACGGCCGCTGGCAATCGCCGATCATCTGGGACGTGCTGGCCATCACGACGTACATCACTGCCAGCGTCGCCTACCTGTTCCTGCCCATGATCCCGGACCTGGCGCTCTTCCGCGACCGGCTCGGCGGCCGGGTGTCGGCATGGAAATCTTGGCTGTACGATGTGCTGTCTGTCCGCTGGCAGGGGAACGCCTCCCAGTGGCGCTCTCTGGGGGCCGCCATCGGCGTCGCGATGATCCTGATCATCCCTATCGCCGTCTCGGTGCACACCGTGGTGTCGTGGATCTTCGCCATGACGCTACGCGTGCCGTGGAACAGCACGATATTCGGAGCGTTCTTCGTGGCCGGCGCCATCTTCTCGGGCGTGGCCACCCTGATCCTAATCATGGCCGTACTCCGCAAGGTGTACCACCTGGAGGAGTACATAACGGAGAAGCACTTCATTTACCTTGGATACCTTCTGGCGGCCTTCGCCCTGATCATGATCTACGGGAACGTATCGGAGTTCCTGACCACCGGCTACAAGTTGGAAGAGGGGGAGGAGTTCCACTTCAGGCAGCTCTTCCTGGGCCAGTTCGCGGGCTTCTACTGGTTCTATATGCTGGGCGGCCTGGTCCTGCCTGGGCTGCTGCTGTTGCTTCCGTGGACGCGGAACTTTTGGGGCGTTATTGCCGCGGCTGTCCTGGTGGACCTGGCGATGTGGGTGGAGCGGTACTTCATCGTTGTCACCGGATTGCGGGTGCCGCTGATGCCTTACGAGCCATCGACCTACGCGCCCACGTGGGTGGAGTGGTCCGTCATGGCTGCGGGATTTGCCCTGTTCGCTCTTCTGATCACCGTATTCGTGAAAGTGTTCCCCATCCTCGCAGTCTGGGAGATAGCTGAAGACCACAAAAACGCTGAATTCTCGCCGGAAGGCGCGCGGCTCCCACCCGGAGCTGCCCCGCAGCCGGCAGGAGGAGGGAGTCGATGAAGTCGCTCGGCATCAAAGTGATGCTCATCTCGGTGGCCCTGGGGGTAGCCGTATTGGCACTGGCCGGGATCGCCAGCGCCAATCATGTGTCGGCGGTGATAACGATAGCCGACGAGCCTACCGTGGGACAGCCGATGGAGGTACGGGCTGCGCTCCGCTCCGCCGACGGGGGCTTGCCCCTTGAAGGCACCTCCGTCACCTTCTATTCGGACGCCTCCTTTGGCGGGGTCGACGGCGAGGTCGTGCTCGGAAGGGCGGTGACTGACGAAAGCGGAGTCGCAGCCCTGACGTACGAGCCGCGGTCCGCGAGCCAGCACCAGATACGAATCGAATACCTGCCGCCGGGCGAAAGCGAGCCCGAGGAGATCACGCAGCCGCTCTCTGTTGCGGAAGGCGGCTCCCAGCTGTACCGGTCCTCGGCGGGGGTCCACATCCCTGGCCTGAACGTGTGGCTACTCATCGCCGTGGTCTCAACGGTCTGGGTTATCCTACTCAGCGTCGCTTTGCGAGTCATCGCAATCGCCCGCGCCGGTGGTGACGCGGAGACGCCTCTGGACAGCGCCCATCAGCCTGGGCGCGCGGGAGACCACCGAGCCGCCTCTCAGTCGGGGGCATCGGGGGTCAGCTAGTCAGCATGCGCAGGTTTCCCATCCCACCCGGCCCGATCGTGGGCGCGATCATGATGAGCGGTCTGGCGTTCACGCTCGTCGCTGTGGTGATCGCCCGCAGTCCCTACACGCACGGGAACCTGCGGCCGGAGGGATACGACCGGACGGAGATCGCCCGTGTCGGCCAGGAGGCCCAGTTCGAGGGCGTAGGCCTGGCGGACCCGCAACTCGCGTCGATTGGGGACCCTGCGCGGGACGGTCGCGCCCTATTCTTCCAGTACGGCTGTGCCAGTTGCCACGGCCTCAAGGGCCAGGGCGGCGCAGTGGGCACCGATCTAGACGTGAACGATATCAACCTTTCGGAGTTCGGGAGGGAGGTGCGCAAGGGACCAAAGGGGATGCCATCCTTTACCGAGGAAACCATC
>MGNZ01000053.1:2253-14004 GCA_001795235.1 Chloroflexi bacterium RBG_16_64_32
GCCTCGAATGAGGCGGCCGCCGAGATCAGCGCGTTGAACCCGTAGAAGCGGGATAGCCACAGTCGAAAGGAGCTAGGGACCCATGGATAACCTTAAACGCAGAGCCACAGCCGCCCTGTTCGTTCTGCTCGCGGCGCTGGCCCTCATCGCCCTCGCCGCAACCGCCTGCGGCGGCGACGACGGCGATGGAGCTGAGCCGACCGAGGAGCCGGCCGCAACGGCAGAGCAGCCTACGGACGAGCCGACTGTCGCGGTGACAGTGGTACCACAGGAAACGCCCGCGGAGGCCCCAGAGATTTCGTTCCAGGCGGCGTCCGGCGCCATCACGGTGGACGGTGACGCCTCCGACTGGGCCGGCATCGACGGCGCGACCGTGCCTATGGAGCAGATTGAGATCCCGGCGGGAGTGGACTGGGACGAGCCCGGACCCCTTGACCCCATCGAGGTGACGCTGAAGGTGGCCACGGATGCGAACAACCTTTACGTGCTGCTTGAGGTGCCGGACGACTACGATTTTGCTGGCCCTGTCCCTCCCGACACTAATAATCACAACCTCTCGGCAGCGGCAGCCGTGATGTTCCTGATCGATGAGGGCGCCGGGCCCCACATGGGCACGGCCGCTGAGGACCTCGAGGCCAGCCTGGGCATGGTTGACATCTGGCACTGGGAGCTTGACTGCGGTCCCGGCGAGATGTCCGGCGGCGGCGACCCGGGCGGAGGCGACGACCCCGACTGCAACCTGGACGACGAGTACGCAACGGAACCCGAGGCGCGGGAGGACGACGGCAAGGTCGTTGAGAATTCGGGCGCTGCACCGAACGCCACCGGCGAGAACACCCTTGCCGGAGTCTGGGAGCACACGGCCCGCGCGGAGGGCGCCGGCGCGGCCGGCACCTGGATATTCGAGATGTCCAGGCCCCTCCAGACCGGTGACGCTGAGGACGCCCAGTTCGCCAGCGGTGGTACGGCACTCGTGGCGCTCGCCTACTTCGATGCCGACGAGACGCTGGAAGGCTGGACTGATACGGGGCACCTGGAGAGCAGCTCGGAGAACGGCTGGATAGAGGTGACACTCCCCTAGCATGTTCCTTTCGCTGGGCCACCCGGGCGGCCCCGAGCCGCCCGGGTGGCGCTACCCCTCGGTCATATGCGCACAGGAGCGGAGATGACAGGCACAACCCGAACGAAGCGCTCCATCCTCAGGCCCCTGGCTTTCAGCCTCGGCGCCACCCTGGCCGTGCTGGTGCTGCTGGTCGCCGGGTGGCTGCTCTGGATCGCGCTGCGTCCCCCGCCCGAAGGCTTCGCGCCCACGACCGGCGAGGCCGCGGGCGCCGCCGGCCAGCCGCCGGGCGCAGACCAGTACACCATCGACGCCAGAAGCCGTGAGGACTGGGCCTACTTCTCCTTCTCGGACGGGAGGGTGGTGGCCACGTCGCGGGAGAGCCTCGACTGGGACCTGGCGTTACGCCGCACCGACAACCTCACGAACGGCGGCGAGACGAATCCCCAGGGCCTCGGCGGCGCCGTCGACCTGGGGGAGGTCCCGCTCGAGGAGGCGAGCCCGCTTGCGGACGGATACCCTGGCGACGCGACCGACGACGAACGCGGCCTTGAGAACCCAGCCCTCAACAAGTGGTACAGCTACAACTGGACCACCCATGTCATCACGAGCAAGAACCACACCTACGCTCTTCGCACCGCAACGGGTGAGGTCGCGCTGCTGACATTCGTCTCGTACTACTGCGATGACGGCTCTTCCGGATGCATCACGTTCCGATACCTCTATCCCATCGAGCCCTAGCCCTTCCATGGGCGAAGGGTGCGATGCCAGGTAGGCGCACGAGGGAGTAGCTGCGGGCCGCCTTCAGGGTTGTGGACCAATCGCAAGCGAGGTTGGCGTAGCGGCAGCGAGGTAGATGGCACGGCCGCCACGTCTAGACCATGGCCCGGCGCCTGAAGGCGCCACCGCAACGGGTCGACGGGGTTATTGCGACGTTGCAGCTCGGCCGCATGATATAGAGTACGGGTCAGCGAGACCGGCGCGAAGGTTCTCGCGGCTCTACGCGGTCGCGGCCGGATGGGGCGCCGTCCAGGGGACGGCGCGGCTGAGGAACGCCACGCCAAGCAGCAGCAGCAGGTGCTGATACGTGGCCTCCGGCATGTAGCCGGCGAGCAGCACGAGAAGCAGTCCGGCGGCCGTCCAGAAGCCGTCGCCGCTGCGCCAGCAGGCCATCAGCGTGAGCAGGTACAGCGCCAGGGCCAGGAGATAGACGGGGAAGGGGAGAATCAGGCTGAGGCCGGTGGTCCATAGGGCCAGGATGGCCATCGTAGAGTATGGGGACAGGCCGGCGAAGATGAGCACCAGCAGCACTGTCGCTACCGCTGCCAGGCCCGCCGTACCCACCCGTCGCCGGCGGGGAAGGCCCCAGGCCCAGAAGGCGACGGCCGCGGCCGCCACCGCCAGGACCTCGCCCAGACGCAGCACTGAGATGCTAAGAGGCGGCACCGCCCCGTAATCGAATATCCGGTAGAACAGGTGGCTCAAGACATAGTACTGGTACGAGAGGTAGGCGGCCACGATTAGGGCCAGGGCCAGTCTGTCGCCGAACGTCCGGTTTGCCTCCCGGGCGAAAACGAGGCCCACGGCTCCCACCAGGAGAGCGGCGGCCACACCGAATACGGCGTCCGCGGTGGGCGAGTCCGTTGTCAGGCTCAGAGCGAGGCCCGACAGCATAGCTACCGAGAGTCCGATGAGAGCCAGTTGTGCCGGTCCCCTCTCCATGCGTCGAGCCAGCGAGGCCAGGACAACGACGGCCAGCGCTATCGCCAGGAGAGAGGCGAAGTTGAAGGCGATAGAGCCAAGGAATGAGGCCGACTCGAAGGCACGGGTTACCACGCCTTCCTTAGGCAAGTGCACGCCAATGCGGGTGACCAGGCGCAGCAGCAGGGTCTCCACAAGGGCAGCTCCTAGCAGGACAGCCGTAAGCTGCCGCAGCCCTTCCGCAGTCAGGGCGGGGCGCGGTAGTCGCGTGGCGACCGCCAGGCGCGGTGCGACTCCCTCCAACATGGTCTATCCTCTCTGCCGCTGTCTGCCGTACAGAGCCAGCACCAGGGTCAGCGCCACCGCCCCCAACACCACGGCCACGATGATCCAGACTGTGACGCCGCCGCTCCCCTCGGCCACGTCCGGTGACACCTCCAGCGTGAGGAACTGGGACACGGACTTCATGCCGTCCCGCTCGTCACTTGCTCCGTCCCAGGCCGCGAAGGCGACGTTGGTGCTATCGCCCTCGGCGAACTGGGAGTAGTCGCCGTCGACCGACATTTCACGCGCGAACAGCACGCGCCAGTGACCGTCACGCCATTCCCCTGCGCCGTTGACGATCTGGTCGGACGTCTGAGTCAGAGTACCGAAGCTGCCCGCCAGCAGGTTGTCTATCGGGGTTTCCCGCTCCGTTTGGGCAAAGACGTTGCCCAAGGCGCGCGCGGGATAGAAGACGTCCTCGTCTTCGAAGGGGTAGAGGTCGACGCTGGCGTTAGGGTAGGTGTCCTCCACGTCCACGAATCCCTCGTCAATGTCCGTCTGCCAGGCGGCCTTCCATTGCCAGATGTTCACCGGGGCGTTTGGATCGCCCATACAGAACGCGGGTATGGTCTCGCCGGGAGTCACGGGGAACTGCACGGCCGCCGCGTCGCTGAACTCCGTCTGGCTACTTACCAGCGAGTCCTCGCTGTCGTCCTCCCACTCCATCAGCACGTACAAGCGCTCGTCGTCATGGAGGGCGCGGGCGGTGATGGTGCGGTCGCCGCCCGCCTTAGGCGGCACGACGGTTTGAGCGCTGAGCGGTACCTCCACGGGGTTGGCCCGCGACCATACCGTGTCGAAGGGGTCGTCAGCGGGTACCTGCGCCTCGCTTCGTTTGGCCACCAGAGTGACCGTTTGCGAAGAGGCCAGCCGCATGTCGCTTACCGTGAGCCCCACGGCCACCATCAGCGCCAGCAGCGTGATCCCCAGGACCGTCCATCTTCTACTGGTGCGCATCATCGCCTCCTGGCCCCACTTACTGGCACTCTTCGGCGGCGGGGCAGCTGAACTCCTCTCCGCTCTGCCTCCGCCACTCCGGGTTGACCGAGACGGCTTCCGGCTGCGCTCTGAGGAAGCGAACCTCGGTCTTCAGAAACACCTCAGTGAGGGAGGCCACGCATTCGAAGTAGCCTCCACCGGCCGTCTGTCTGAGGCGCTGCGTGAACTGATCCGCCCACCGTCCCAGGTGGTCCTGCATGAACTTCCGCTGTGTATCGCGGCAGACACGGACTTTGGCCGGACCGTGGTGGGTGAGGGCGTAGGCCTCCTTGTAGGCCAGAAAGTACATGAACTCCAACTCCACGCTCATGTGGTCCAGCCGCTCTCTTTCCGCCATTTCCAGTCCGAAGGCACGGAAAAAGCCAGCGATATCGCTCAGCTCTTGGGTCTCCTGGAAGACGTCGCGGCACGTGTAGACCGTCTCGCACGGCGGGCAGTCCAGGGACAAGATGTGTGTAAATACCCGCCGGTGCTCGGTCTGAAGCCGGGAGGCGTTCGCGGTCTGAAGGTGCCCGGCGAGCGCTGTCAGTAGGGGCGCCAGCTCTGCCGACAGGTCCGCGGGCAGTTCCGCTGCCGCCTGTTGGGCTTGAGGGAGGTCGGCCTCCAGCAGGGCCGTGAACGATTCTTGGCTGGGGAAAGCTAGAGCCTGTGATAGGAGCTGGTACAGGGCGCTGCGGGCGAGCGCTTGAACGACCGCCTTTTCCTTTCGCTCATGCTTCGTTTGCGTTACCACCGGGCCGTCCTCTAGATGGAGTTCTGGAACTGCTGGGGCCGCTCGTAGAAGGGCTCGCGCACGGACAGGCGCACGACCTCGTTGTCATTCTTGTCGAACCCAATCGCCGTGTCGTTGAAGAGCTCCGTGCCCTCCAGCTTCTCACCCTCTTCGATCGCGTATCGGAAGATGATAGTCTGGCTGGCCCGGAATAGCTGGAGAACGGCCAGAAGCTCGCGAGACGGGTTCGTATATCTGTCGATCGCCTCGTCGACGCCGGGACCGAACATCTGCCGCAGGTAGGGACGGGGAACCCAGCGGGGCGGGATGTAGTAGATGTTGGGCTCCGTTCCGAACTGGGGGTAGAGAGGCAGGGCTACCCTCTCCACGCGGGTCAGGAAATAGAGGGGGTTGTTGCGATCCTCAGCCCATTCGCCGTCCTCAACCCGCACCAGCCCCTGCAGGCGAATCTTGCCAATGCAGGTCGACACGCAGCGCGTCTCCATCGGCAGGCCCCCCGTCAGGGGGTCGCTCCCCTCAACCCTGGGGTAGCATGCCACACACTTTTCGCTAACCCTGGTGGTGGGCCGGTACATGGGCTTCTTGTAGGGGCACTGCTCCACGCACTTGCGGTAGCCGCGGCAGCGCTGCTGGTCGATGAGGACAATTCCGTCCTCCGGCCGCTTGTAGATAGCGTTGCGGGGACAGGCCGCAATGCAGCCTGGGTAGGTGCAGTGGTTGCAGATGCGCTGCAGATAGAAGAACCAGGTCTTGTGCTCGGGAAGCTGCGTGGCCTCGAGATGGCTCTCGTTGGGGACCCCCACGGCGCCCATGGCCGTGTCCTCGTAGATGTTGGGTGCGGTCCATTCCTCGTCGCTCGGCAGGTAGCCCAGGGCGTGCTCGTTGCCTTTATCGGCAGCCGCCTCGAAGATCGTCTTCCCGTTGTAGACGCCGTAAGGCTGGCGATCGCCAAGCTGGGAGCTGTTCCAGGCCTGGCCGCCGGGGTTCGCCTCCTCCAGGAGCTGAAGCAGCTTGACGTCCCAGTGGTGGGGATAGCCGCCGTAGGGCTTGGTCTCCACGTTGTTCCACCACATGAACTCCTGGCCGCGGCTGAAGGTCCAGGTGGACTTGCAGGACATGGTGCAGGTCTGGCAGGCGATACAGCGGTTGATGTTGAACACCGCAGCGAATTGCCGTTCGGGATGGGCTTCCTCGAAGCGGTAGTCCATCTCCCGTCCCAGTTGCCAGTTGTATACTTGGGCCATCGTCGTCACCTCGGGCTGGAGTCAGGCATTGCCGGCGTAGCGGCTATGCTTCCTCCCCCTTCAGGAAGCCTCCCGACAGGTACTGGTTCATGACGTCGTTCTCCTCACCCGGGGTGAGGCCGGTTGTCGCCGGCCGCCACTTCCCCTGTCCGTCCTTGCCGCCGGCCTCGGCTCTCGTGATCTTGATCAGCGTCTCCTTGGGCACCGTGTTGATGGCGTGGTTGTCAGCCTCTCCGCCGAACATGAAGGCCACAGCCACCTTACTCTTGTGGAACAAAGTGTCCGTTTGGTGCATAGGCATCGCCCAGTCGCGGGTGAGGCTCTGGTGCGATCCGTAGCGCAGGTTGGACTGATAGCCTGTCTCCTCTGAGACCGCGCGGCCGTCGGGCCGCGTCTCGTGAGCCTTCACCGACCTTTCGGTCGCCATGAAGGGCGAATGCTTTATCATCGCTACGTTGTACGGGTAGGAGGGGTTGTACTTGACCCGCAGCATCAGCCGGGCCACCTTGAAAAAGGGGTCGTCCGGCGTTGCTCCTAGGTATGGCCTATCGGCCGGATTGGCGTCCACGTAGACGTAGTCCCCATCGTCGATCTCAAGGTCTTTCGCGGCTTGGGGGTTGAGGTGGATCTGGTGGTCGCCGACGCCGGGCAACCGTTTGTCCTGCCGGTATGGGTCACCGAAGTTGGAGTCCCAAATGTTATGCCAGTCCTCCACGCTCCACTGGGAGTGGACGCGGTGGCGGGTCTTGGGGGTGAGGCAGTAGAAGTGGAACCCCTGGTCCCAGAGCGGGTTCTTCGTGTTCTTCACCTCGGCCCACGACATCTTGTTGTTAGCGATGGTGCGGATGTCGGCGTCCAGCACATCCTGCTGCAGCATCTCCGGGGTGATGCCGAAGTTGTCGGGCCGGATGTAGGGGTTGGTGCTCACAATGACGTTCGGCAGGTAGGGCGTCGCTTCGGGCCCTTCGCGGTGCACGATGAAGTTCTCCCCGTACTCGATCGCCTCCGGAATGTCGCAGTAGGCGTTGAGACGGCCGGTATCGGTGAAGAACGGGACGTTGTCTTTGAGCTGTTCGTAGAAGGGAATTCGCGGATAGGTGCGGAAGAGCATGAGTGCGGCGCCCCGCTCGCCGTACTTGCCGGCCATGATATCGTCCACCTTGTAGCCGGTGGTGGTGGTGGACGCGTCCAGCAGGCGCTGCATGTACACCTCCGGCCGGCCCTCGAGCGCGAACTTCCAGTAGTCGGCGAACCGCTGGTCGTCTAGCTGCTCGCCTAGCTTCTCCGCCATCTTGGCTATGATCGTCACGTCGTCTTCACTGTCATACAGGGGCTTGATGCCGTCCTTGCCCCAGATCTGAAGGAAAGGGTTGGAGCAGGAGGCGGTCACCTCCAGCGCCTGGAACTCCATCCAAGAGTTGGCGGGGAGGCTGAAGTCCGAGTACTCGGCGGTGGCCGTCATTTCAATGTCCTGGTTGATGATCAGGTCCACCTTGGGGTTGACGTTCTTGATGACGCCGTAGGCCCACTTGGCGTTGTTGATAATGTTCACGTTGTTGAACCACATCACTTTGGTGGGCGTGGGCATGTGCGTCTTGCCGGTGAAGTTCCTGCGCCCGTCGCGCGGCGTCTCGACAATGAGCGCCTGATCGCCGTGATCCCAGTAGGCAGGCTCCTCATCCTTTGTGTGCCCCTTGGTCACGATGTCCTTGCCTGACGCGGCGGCGTCCAGGTTCGGCCTGACGGGGTCCTCGGCGACCCACCCCTTGAAGCCGGGGCCCGTCCAGGGCGACGCCTGGAACAGCGCAGACTTGTAGTTGCCGGCCCACTGGTGGCAGCCCGCTCCCGGCTTGCCGATGTTCCCCGTGAGCATAAGGGGCAGGTACGTGGCGCGGTTGTGGAGGGTGGCGTGGAACCAGTGCTGGATTCCCTCGCCGACGTGGATCGCTACCGGCTTAATGGTGGCGATGTCCTCGGCTAGGCGCTCGATCAGGTCCTTGGGCGCGCCGCAGATCTCCTGCACGGTGTCCAGGTCGTAGTCTCGGAGGTGGACCTTGTACATCTCCCACAGGGTCATCACCTCCACCTCGGTGCCGTCCACCAGCTTCACCTTGGCCGTATGCTCCAGCGCCGGGTCAATCCCCGTCTGAGCCATCCTTTCGCCGACATCGTCACGGGTGATCGCCTTGAGGCTCCCGTCCTTCTGGTCGAACACTACAAAGTCGCCCAGCTTCTCATACTGCTCGTCTTTGAGGCCGTGGAGAGCGAAGCTGGGGCCATCTTGGGACAGGCCCGGCTTGTAGTCCGGAAATACCTCGTGGGCGTGCAGCCGCTTCAGGTTGTCGGTGCGTACCAGCAGGGGCAGGTCCGTGAACTGCTTGACGAACGTCTCGTCATGCCAGCCTTTGTCCATTATGATTTTGGAAACCGCCAGGAAGATCGTCGTGTCGGAAATGCCGGGCCGCACCGAGAGCCAGTAGTCCGCCTTGGTGGCCGGGGGGCTGTACTCGGGGGAGATGACGACGATCTTGCCGCCCTGTTCCATGGTCTGGTAGAAGAAGTGGGTGTCGGGCATCTTGTTCTCGATCATGTTGACGCCCGCATGGATGTGGAGCTTCGTGTTGATCATGTCGTTGAAATCGCAGTCGGAGGTCTGTAGCCCGTGCACGAACGGCTGGCCGGGGGCTTGGTCTCCGTGCCAGGTGTAGTTTGACCAAGAGCGGCCGCCCAGCGCCTCGTCTGGATCTATCCCGCGTACGTGGCTGTCCAGCAGGGAGAGCATGTTGGAGAAGCGGTACATGCCGTACTTGCCGATGACGCCCAGAAGGCCCATGCCGCCGCGCAGCTTGAACGTGCGGGTTCCGGCCCCGTGCATCTCCTCGATCATCTCCGGCTGGTACCCCTCGGCCTCAAGCCGCCGGGCCCCTTCCGCGCCGCTGTACGCCTTCGCTATAGCGATCATGCCGCGGGTCGCGTAGTCGTACGTCTCATCCCAGGAGAGGCGCGCGAACGTGTCCTGGCCGCGAGCGGTGAACTTGTACTTGTCGCGGTTGTCCGGCGTTAGCTCAGGGAATCCGTCGTCGGCCCACTGCTTCCAGCCCTGGCGCACCATGGGGTGCTGCAGGCGGTATGGCCCGTAGACCCGCCGGTGCATCGTCATCCCCTTGGAACAGCCTCGCGGGTGCCAGTGAGCGGTGGCCTTGTTGCCCATCAGGTCGGTGTAACTTGCTATGTCGTAGTTTTGCTCGATGCGGCTCACCACGCCGTTGCGGGTGAAGGCCCGCAGGCGACATGCATGGGTATCGTTCGGCGAGCACACGAAGGTGAAGCTGTCGTCATAACGGTACTGATCCCGGTACACCTTCTCCCAGTCCCGGTTGGGATAATCGTCTAGCGGATTGGCGATCGATATGGGCTGGAGGCGGCGGAGGGCCAGCGCGGACGAGCTGCCCAAGATGACGCCGGTAGCCACCACGGCGCCGCCCAGCTTCAAGAACCTACGACGACTCCATTGTTTCATTCGCCACTCCCATTCGGCGGCTGGGCTCGGTGCCTTATCGAATCCATAGTGTCTATGAGACCGCGCACAAACCCTTCCCCTTTCGTCCGCAGGATCTGGTGTGGCCCGCGGAAGAAGGGGTTACGGAACAGGCGGAGGATCCTGTCGCCGCTCCAGCCCATGCGGGCGTACTCCTCCACGAAGCATCGGGCCATCTCCGTGAGGGCCCGGTCATCCGGGTCCTTTTCCAGCCCCACGCCCACCAGGGCCATCGGGTCTTCAGCATCCAGAGGCTTTTTCACTGTCATGTCTCTTGCCTTGATGCCACCTTGAACAAACCCTGGCTGATGAGGAGCGTCATGAGGGTTGTCCCGGGCCCAGCTCATCCTGCGGGATCGGCTGCCTCCCGGACTGGGCCTCGCGATCGCTGCGGGCGAGCGTCTCCTGGTGCGTAATCAGTTGTGACAGACGGCTTCCCGCTAGCACCTGCTCGACCTGGTGCTGGGCTTCGGCCCACACCGGGTACACGGCGCACTGCGGTCGCCGATCGCAGAGCGGCGGGTCGATCGTGCAGCGATTCAGGGATGCGGCGCCGAATGTGCTGACAATATCCAGCACGCTAATGTCCTTAGCCGGTCGGGCCAGAGACAGTCCGCCGTGTACCCCGCGTTCGCTTGCAAGGAGCCCTCTGGAGACTAGCGGCTGCGCTACCTTGCGTAGAAACTCGTACGGTATCTGCTGGCGGCGCGCCACTTCCGCGGTCGTCAGGGTGCCCTGGGCACTTCCGCCAACCTCCAGCATGAGGCGGAGCCCATAGTCGGCTTTGCGGTTTAGCTGGAGCATCGTGACCTCTTTGGTCTCAAATTTCGCTACAGTGTGATTGTGGGTACAACCGGCGATACTGTCTGTCGGGTACCGTATGGACTTGCTGTAGGGCTTTGCCTTACGGAGCGCTCCAACTTTAGTCTGATAGGAGCCCTTAGTTCGGAGGCGGTCAGTCATTCATCCGACAGAAGAGGAAAAACCCGCCGCAGACGGCGGGTTCCATGATGCAAATCGGCGGTTTCAGGCCAGCATGTGTTGCCAGGGCCGACGTTCGAGTGCCTGGTCGGGGCGGCCGGATTCGAACCGGCGACCTCTTGACCCCCAGTCAAGTGCGCTACCGGACTGCGCTACGCCCCGACCAAAGCCAATGCTAGCACGATTGTTTTCGCGCCAGCAAGCCGGCTGGGCCGCGGCGGGACCCTCACCCCTTCCTGGGGATCGCCCACCTGGACGGCCCGGCCGTTGCCGTACAGTTGGCCCGTGCGGGCCGCGGCCATTGAGTTCAGTTGGTCAGGGGGCCGAGCAAGATCGAACGCCCTCGGAGGATGAGGAGGTCGCGGCTGAGATAGGGAAAAGCGGGGGTTAGACGTATGCGTGCGAGACGACGACGATGAGCAGGCCCAGAAGTGCGATGCCGCTGAACTCGCCGGCGGTGTGCAGGGTAAGGCGGTCAGCCAGGTAGTTGTGCATGAGCCCTGTCATCAGGTAGAAGGCGAGGAGGAGGAAGACGGCGGCCAGCGCCCCCTCCAGGGGGAGGAAGTGCATGGCCAGGGCGGCCTCGGAGAGAAGCACGCCGATGGCCAGCGCATAGAGCAGGGTTCGCGGCGTCTCCAGCGCCTCCTCGCGCAGGATCTCGATGGCCAGGAGAACGCTGACGATGCCGGAGGCGAAGATCACCGCAGGCAGGTTAAGGTCGAAGTCGTAGACGGCGGCGTAAAAGAGAAACGCGATCACGTAGGTGGCGATGTTCAGGATAAGGCGGGCGCTGCCGTAGGCGCGAAGGCGCCGGTCCACCGAGTTGTATTCGGCCTGGAGGACGATGGCGAAGGGGATGGCGGCGCCCAGCCCGGCCAGGATAGACCAGTAGCCCCCGACGGCCTCCTCGAGGAACAAGCCGAGGCCGAGGGTGAGCAGCACCGGCACGAACAGGTAGAGGGCAGTATCGTCCAGTCGCTGGAAGCGGCTGCGGGGGTGTGAGCGGACAAGAGCGTCCGTACCAAGGGCTACCAGACCGGCCAGCAAGAGCAGCAGCCAATTCTGAGTGGGCTCGACGGCGAGGAAGGCAGTGAGGCCAATGCCAAACACCGCGGCCATCACCTGAACCCGGTCGAGGCGGGAGACGACACCGTTGAGGGCGGTGGAGGGG
>MGNZ01000053.1:14019-20028 GCA_001795235.1 Chloroflexi bacterium RBG_16_64_32
CAAGGCGCTATATTAGATGTTCACGGCAAATTTGTCAAATCGCCATCAGAAATTTAGGTTTCACTAGAGCTATAACAGCAGTTTGATGCGCCTGTTACGGCTAGGTTACACGTTACGGCTCAGTTTGCATCATTACGGCATCTGCCAGCGTGTCCAGCGTCTGCCGTAGCCGGTCGCGCCAGGCCTTTCCCAGCTCCACTCGCACGAGGCTCCGGCCCGGCCGCACGCCCTTGGGCGCCCGCGATTCCAGCGCCTCCTTAGGCACCAGCGCACCCTCCTTGAGCCGGACCACAGCGTGGCCGTCCTCCGTCATGATCGCCTGCACGCCTGCCCGCGCCGCCAGCGTGCGCAGGAGGATGACGAATAGCAGGTTGCGCGCCGGCGGTGGCGGCTGGCCGAAGCGGTCCACCAGCTCTTGCCCTATCGCCTCAATATCCCGGGGGTCGGTGGTGTCGCTCATCCGCTGGTAGAGGGCCAGGCGCTGGTTGAGATCCGGGACGTAGGACTGCGGCAGATGGGCGGTTAGCGGCAGCTCAATCGTCACCTCCGGGCCCTCCCTTGGGGGTGGCGGCGCCTCGCCCTCCCTCATCGCTCGTCCGCCTCTGGCGGACTCTACTGCCTCCGCCAGCAAGCGGCAGTAGAGTCCGAAGCCAACGGCGGCCATGTAGCCGCTCTGCTCGGGGCCCAGCAGGTTGCCTGCGCCGCGGATCTCCAGATCCCGCAGGGCTATCTGGAAGCCCGCGCCCAGCTCCGTCGCCTCGAAGATCGTCTGCAACCGCTTCTGGGACTGCTCCGTCAGCCGGCGCCTGCGGTCGTACATCAGGTAGGCGTAGGCGCGATGGGCCCCCCGACCCACACGGCCGCGGAGCTGGTACAACTGGCCCAGCCCCAGCTTGTCCGCCTGGTTCACGATGATAGTGTTCACGTTCGGGATGTCCAGCCCGGACTCGATGATTGTCGTGCACACGAGCACGTCGATGCCCCCCGCCACGAACTCCGCCATCACCCTCTCCAGGTCGTGCTCCGGCATTTGCCCGTGGGCGATCCCGACGCCGGCCTCCGGAACGATCTCCTGCACCTTCCGCGCGACCATCTCGATGTTGTGCACCCGGTTATGCACGAAGTACACTTGGCCTCCGCGCTCCAGGTCCCGCAGGATCGCCTCCCGCACCAGACGATCGTCGAACTCCGATACGTAGGTCTTGATGGGCAGGCGCTCCTCCGGCGGTGTCTCCATCGTAGACATATCGCGTATGCCGCCCAGGGCCATGTAAAGGGTTCGCGGTATGGGCGTCGCCGAAAGCGTGAGGACGTCGGTGTCGCGGCGCATCTGCTTCAGGTGCTCCTTGTGGGCCACGCCGAACCGCTGCTCCTCGTCGATGATCACCAGCCCCAGGTTCTTGAACCGCACGTCCTTTTGGAGCAGCCGGTGTGTTCCGATGACGATGTCCACCGTCCCCTGGGCCAGTCCTTCCGCCACCACCTTCTGATCCGCATGCGAGCGGAACCGTGACAGCATCTCCACCCGCATCGGGAATGCGCCCAGACGCTCACGGAAGGTCTGGTAGTGCTGCTGGGCCAGGACGGTGGTGGGTACCAGGAGCGCCGCCTGTCGTCCGTCCATCACCGCCTTGAAGGCAGCCCGAATGGCCACCTCCGTCTTCCCGTAGCCCACGTCCCCGCAGACCAGCCGGTCCATAGGCCGCGACCGCTCCATGTCACACTTGACCTCAGCGATTGCGCCGAGCTGGTCCTCTGTCTCCACGTAAGGGAAGGACGCCTCCATCTCAGCCTGCCAGGGCGTATCGGCACTAAATGAGTGGCCGGGCAGCACCTCCCGCGCGGCGTAGAGTGTGAGGAGGTCCTGCGCCAGCTCCTGCACCGCCTGCCTGACCCGTCGCTTCGCCCTCTGCCAATCGCCGCCGCCCAACCGTGTCAGCCGGGGCTCGTGATCGGACGGCCCCACGTAGCGGCTCACGCGGTTGACCTGATCGGTGGGGACGAACAGCTTGTCGCCTTCCGCGTACCGCAGCTCAAGGTACTCCCGCTCGTGCTCCTCCACCGCCATCCGCACGAGCCCAGCGAAGCGGGCGATCCCGTGATCGGTGTGCACAACGTAGTCGCCGGGGGAAAGGTCGGCCAGGAACGCCTCCCGGTTGACTGCCTTGCTGGGCGCCCGGCGGCGCTGCTTGGCGAAGCCAAAGACCTCCGTGTCTGTGACCAGGGTCAGGTCAACGCCGTCCTCGCTCAGGCGCCAGCCGGCTGAGAGCGACCCCTGCACCAGGGCGAGGCCGGCGCCGGACGGCGGCTCCACCGTAACCCGCGCCTCCGTGCCCTCCTCCCGGAAGAGCTCCGCCAGCCGCTGCGCCTGCTGCGACACGATAGCCAGGGAGCCACCTTGACGTAACTGCGACACCCCCTCGCCCACGAAGCGGCGAAGCTGGCCGCCGTACGCCGCCGCGGGCTGGAACGGCAGGCGAAGGCTGTCCTCCCCTTCGCCGCTGGCCCACCGCGACAGCCTCAAGAGGGCTTGCCGCTCCTCCAGGGTGGCCCGCAGCTCCCGCCAGGTCTGCTGCGGCAGCGGCAGGCCGCGCGGGATCTCGCCCCGCTCCTCCAGCTCCCGGCGGACGGTCTCCGCTTCCCGCCCAGCCTCGTCCAGGGCCGCCGCCACCTCGCTCTCCTCGTCGATGATGATGACGGTCTCCTGCGGCAGATGGTCCAGGAGCGTTGCCTCGGCGAGGAACGGGACGTAGAAGCTGTCGGCAGCGAAGCCCACTCCCCGCTTGAGGTGGGAGATCTCTTCCCGGAAACGCTCCCGCGCTTCGTCCGCGCACTGCGAGAAGTCGAGCCGGGCCAGCGTATGTCCCGTCCCCGGTTCCGCATCTGCGGAGAACACCGTCTCGCGCGCGGGCCCCAACTCCACGCCTTCCACCGTTTCCACGGACCGCTGGGACGCCGGGTCGAACCGGCGCAGGCTTTCGATCTCCCGTCCGACCAATTCGATACGTACGGGCGCATCCGCCTGGGGCGGGAACACATCGATGATGCCGCCGCGACGGCTGGCCTGTGCTGGTCGCTCGACAAGGGGCTCGATAGCGTACCCGAGCGCCGAAAGCCGCGCCAGGAACTCTTCTGGCTCCAGGCGGCTCCCCGGTGTGAGGACTAGCACGGACGCGGCCAGCTCCTGGGGCGACAGTGTCCGCTGGGCCAGCGCTATCGCTGAGGCGATGATAACGCTGCGTCCTCCATGCGGCCGCAAGGCCATAAGGCGCTCGCGCACGGCCTCCGGATCGGGCGCCAGACGCTCGTAGGGGAGGGTGTCTCGCTGAGGGAACGGCACCACCGCCGCGGGTTCGCCCAGCCATGCGGTCAGCTCGTCGGCCAGAGCCTCTGCCCGGTCCTCCCGCGGGACGATAGCCACGACGGGTGCGTCCGACATATGAACGAGGGACGCGACCACCGCCGCCTTGGCCGAATCTGGGACGCCGGCGGTGAGCCGTAGCGGCCCGCGACCCACCTCATGCCGCAGCCGCGACAAGGAAGGAGCGCGCTCTATCTGCGATAGCAGTCCTGACAGGTTCATAGCAACGCTTTTAGGGCCTCGACCTACTGTCGGGGCCCTCGCGGTTCAATTGTATCAGCTTGTACGACTAGCGGTTGTGGCGGGTCATGGCCGCCTCCAGCCCCTCTTCGATGATGGTCTCGACCGCAGCCGCGGCCTCGGCCGCCGCGGCCTGCAGCGCCTCTGCGTCTTGCGGCGGAGGATCGCTGAGGACGTGGTCGGCGATATCCTCTGGGTCCCAGGTAGGCCGTCCGTCCACCACGGGCCGGCCGATGCCGATGCGCACACGGGGGAAGTCGCCGCTACCTATGGCGCCGATTATGGAGCGCAGCCCCTTCTGACCGCCGTGGCCGCCGCCTGACCGTAGCCGCAGTCTGCCCACGGGGAGGTCCAGGTCGTCGCAGACCACCAGCATCCTTTCTGGCGCTATCTTGAAGTCGCGCAGGAGGGCGGCCGCGGCGTGCCCGCTGCGGTTGACGAACGTCCTTGGCTTGGCCAGGAGGACCGGGGTTCCGGCGATCGAACCCTCGCCGATGGTGGCCAGACGTTTGGCCTTGAGGGGGATGCCGTGCAGGCGGGCCAGGCGGTTCACGCACCAGTAGCCGACGTTGTGACGGTTGTGCGAATAGACAGGGCCTGGATTGCCAAGGCCCAGTATCAGCCATATCCCTGCCGCCATGCGGCCATTCTAGCCTATCTCCGTCGTTTGCGGCTGCGGGAGCCTGGGTGCAGAGCGGCAGTATCTGCCGGCGGTAGGGCCCTGTGCGTCGCCTGAAACGCCCTCTGGAGCACATGGGAGACCTCCCTCATCGTGCCCCGCGCCTCGTCCACCTTCGGCGATGCGCCTTTTTCAAGCTGGTCGAGAATGGGCCGTAGCGCCTCGTGAATGCGGGACTCGACCAGGAACCGGCGAATGTAGCCCACAAGCTCGTCGTTCATGATGACGCCAAGGGATGAAAGCTGGCTGGCCTGAACCATCTTCAGGAATTGCTCCACGCGGGCGTCGTTGCTGCGGTGGAGCACCTGCTGCACCGCGTTGGACGATAGGCGCGCCATCTGCCGCTGGCAGCCCCGCTCGATTCGCTGCAGGATCTCGTCCGCGCGCTGGACGGGCGCCGTTGTTTCCATGGCGAGGCGGCAGGCGGGACAGGTTGCGTCCGACTCCAGCATCTCCTCGACGCCGGTAATGAGAGGGCAGCCGGCTGTATCCGCCACCAGTTGCTCGTAGGCGATCAGGGCGCCCGCACCCATCGGTGGACCGAGCTCCGTCAGGGTGTTCAGCCGCTGCAGCGCCTCGACCTGTGCCTGTTCCTCCCGTAGGCGGGCGTGCAGGCGGGCCATCTGGACCCAGTATCGGGTGTGGTGATCGCGATATGCGGAGATGTATTTCTTGCGGAACGTCTCCAGCATCGCCTTGGCCGGGGGTAGGCGCTGCGGCTCCGCGCACAGGGTGGCGAAGGTGAGCTGCTCCACCACCAGGGAGCGGTCCAGGGCGAGGTCGGCCTCCTCTGTGGGGACAATGGCCTGCTCAAGGAAACGCCGAATGGCGACCATCTCGCCGGCGTCCTCCGGGCTCTGCCGGAAGGCCCTGAGGGTGTAGATATCTTCCATGAGGGCCTGTTTGTTCGGGTAGACGCGCTCAGCGCAGGCGAGGAACTGCTCCCTGTCGGCGGCGAACACAAGCTCGGAAAGCCGCGCCAGCGCACCATTCGCCTCCGAAGCCACGTCGCCTACGGCACTGACCAGGTCCTTGAGGTCGACCAGACGCTCCTGACTGGCCGCCTTGGCGGCGTCCGGGGCGTTGAGAGCGATGGCGATGGGACTCAGGTACTCCGCAATGGCGATCGACGACAGCAGGTCACGCGCCAGCAGCGTGAGGCGCGCTTTGCCCTCAGTAAAGACGTCCTCCGCGCTCAGAAGGAGCGGCGCAGCGGCGAATAGACGGCCCTGCCGCAGCAGCTCCGCGGCCTCCGGGGGGAGGGCCAGGCCGGACCTTTTGGCGGCGCTGTATGTGGCGACGGCCTCCCTCACGCCGGTGGCCTGCGAGGGCAGGCGGCGGGCGGGAGCGCTGACGACAACGCCTTCCGCGGGCGAGACGGGACCCTCCGGTGGCTCTGAGAGAACGACTATCCGGAAGTCCTCACCGTCAGCGGGCCGTTCGCCGTTGGGCTCCGCCGGCCACCGCGGCAGCAGGACCGCGCGTCCCTGACGCTTTCGTCCGGAGTAATCGGTGAGGTTGAGGGACAGGGTGAGGATCGGCGCCGGGTCGTCCCCGCCGGCGGCCCCCTGCGAGTCGAGCATATGACCTTGTCGCATGATAGCCCCTTCTTTCCGGGGCGGTAGGAGCTGACTCTGCATTATATCACCGGCAGGGGCGACCGGGTCATCTGCCATTTAAACGCTGTCCTCTCACCTCCTCGCTCGCGCACACCGCGTCTGGAGCCAAT